>CAVHZK010000056.1:0-5927 GCA_963640215.1 bacterium
GAGCAGGGAGATGTGCGCAATGCATTCTTACGCCATGCGACATCCAAGCTCAAGGATGCCAACGACATAGAGCATATACGCAGCATGGGCTTTCGCGGTGAGGCCTTGGCGTCCATAGCCGCAGTCTCAGAGGTGGAGCTTATCACGAGGCATAGGGATGAGCTTACCGGCACCCAGTATCGCATAGACGGAGGCGTCGAGCAGAGCATGAAGGAGATAGGCGTGCCGCAGGGCACGAGTCTCATAGTGCGCAATTTCCTCCTGAATGTGCCGGTGAGACGGCAGTTTCTTAAGTCCGTGCAGACTGAGACTGCCTATATAGTAAATACTGTCGAGAAAGCGGCGCTTGCCTATACTTCTATCGCATTTTCATTAAAATCAGACGGCAAAACCCTGTTTGCAAGCACCGGCAGCGGACGGCTTAAGGACGTTATATATCAGATATACGGCAGAGAGACGGCAGCCTCCCTCTTGGAGCTTAACTCAGATGCCCTGGCAGAGGACGATCCGGATATCAGCCGCGATATACATATCAGGGGATATGCGGCAAGACCCGTCATAGCGCGCAGCCGCAGGGATTATGAGGTGTTCATCGTAAACGGCAGGTGGATACAGTCGGATATACTTAGGAAAGCCGCAGAGGACGCCTATGCGCCCTACATGATGCAGCATAAATACCCCATGTTCGTGCTGCATATAGAGCTTGAGCCGGAGAGCGTAGATGTAAATGTGCATCCGCGTAAGAGCGAGGTGCGCTTTTCGTCCAATAAGCTTATCTATGATGCTGTCTACAATGCGCTCACCAAGGTGCTGAACAACGCGGAGCTGGTGGTTGATGCGGGAAGTGCGTATTTCTTAAGAGAGGATGGCAAGCGGAAGGCGTATACCGCAGATAAGGCTGCATATCCGGCAGCCAAGGCAGTGACGAATGCTAATATCGATACAGGTGGCGGTGGCGATAGAGCTGTAAATGACGGTACCGATGCAAATGCAAACAACGGCACAAATGCCGGTATTAGTACCAAGGTAGGTGCCGCTGCTGATAACAACACCACCAATACCGATGCAAATAGTGAGGCTAACGCCAATGCTGATGCAAGCGCAACAATCAACAATAATGCAGCAGCAAAAACAAATATCAATGCCAAAATCAACGCCCATGCCCCCGAGGCTTTCGAGGTAAATCGCCAATATGACTATGTCAGCAGCATAGGTGAGGAGATAACAAAGGCACGAGAGCTGGAGCCTGACACCAGGAATGCGCAGGATAAGAAGGTCTTTATCAATAAGGCTAATGCGCCCTACTTTAGACTGATAGGGCAGGTATTTGAGACCTATTGGATCATCGAATACAATGATGAGATGTATATCATCGACCAGCATGCAGCTCATGAAAAGGTAAATTACGAGCATTTCATGGAGCTTATACATACACACAGTGTTGAGTCGCAGATGATATTTCCGCCTATAGTGCTGAGTCTAAGTGCCGGAGAGGCTGTGCTCTTTGATAAATTTGCGGATGATTTCAATGCGCTCGGCTATGAGATAGAATATGCAGGAGACCGCGATTACATAGTGAGAGCCGTGCCGTCCAATCTGCCGCAGCTTGCGGATGAGGAGGTATTGCACAGTCTCATAGACGGGATGTTTGAGGAGAGCCACGGCTTAAGCTCTGAGCTCATACACGACAAGATAGCATCTATGTCATGCAAGGCGGCTATTAAAGGCAATATGCGTGTAAGCGAGGCTGAGATGCGTGAGCTTATAGGAAAGCTTCTTACTCTCGAGAATCCTTACGCCTGTCCGCATGGCAGACCGACGATAATAAAGTGGTCGCGTGGAGACTTAGATAAGCTGTTTAAGCGGATAGTAAACTAAAAATGTTGACGGATGCGAATGCAGGCAGGATTGCGAGAGCGCATAAGCGCGCAGCAATCCGTACTTTTATGTGATCAAAACATGGATGCAAGTATAGAAAAGAAAAAGCTTATAATTATTGCCGGTCCTACCGCTGTCGGAAAATCAGAGACCGCAGTAAGACTTGCAAGTGAGATAGGCGGCGAGATTATATCCGGCGACAGTATGCAGGTATACCGCGGCATGGACATAGGCACAGCCAAGGTAAGCAAGGCCGAAATGCGCGGCATACCGCATTACCTGATAGACATACTTGATCCGGACACAGACTTTAATGCAGTGCTCTTTAAGCAATACGCCTCACAGGCCTGTGAGCAAATATATGCCAATGGCCATATCCCCATATTATGCGGAGGAACCGGCTTCTATATACAGGGACTGCTCTATGACATAGACTTTACTGAGGAAGCTGACAGAGATTTAAGCTACCGCGCTGAATTGCAACGCATAGCAGACGAGGAGGGCGGCGAGGCTCTGGCACGCATCTTGGAGGAGACAGATCCCGTAACGGCGCGGGTTACAGATCTCAAGAATACCAAGCGTGTGATACGCGCATTGGAGTATTACAAGCTGCATCATAGGAGCATAGCCCTGCACAATAAGGAGCAGTCCGAGAGGAAGGCTGACTCGCCTTACGATTATCGCTTCTACGTATTAAACGGAGAGCGTAAGGCGTTATTTGACAGGATAGATAAGAGAGTTGACAGGATGCTGGAGATGGGCCTCATAGATGAGGTGTGCCGCCTACATGAGCGCGGCATAAGGCGCGACTCGACAGCGGCCAAGGCCATAGGATATAAGGAATTATATGCTTACCTTGACGGAGCATGCACTCTCGGCGAGGCTATAGAGCATATCAAGACAGCCTCCAGACATTATGCCAAGAGACAGCTTACTTGGTTTCGGCAGGAGAAAAATGCCATATGGATAGACACAGACAAAGGAGATCCGCTCGATGAAATCAGAAAATATCTATGAGAGCTTCGGTATAGAGCAAAGGGTGTATGAGAGAGTAAATAACGCCGAAGAGCGCGTGAGAGCCTCATTTGCAGGAATAGATAGGATATCAGAATATAATACGCTTAAGGTCGTACGGGCGATGCAGGAGTGCGGCGTGTCGGAGGCCTGTATGCTTGAGACCACAGGCTACGGCTACAATGATGTAGGACGCGACAGGCTCGAGGAGGTCTATGCGCATATATTTAAGACCGAGGACGCCTTGGTGCGCAGTCAGATAGTCTGCGGCACACATGCGCTCTCAACGGCGCTGTTTGGAAATACGAGACCGGGAGACGAGATATATTCGCCTGTAGGCATACCCTATGACACCCTGCAGAGCGTGATAGGCATAGCAGGCGACGGACGCGGCTCACTTAAGGAATACGGAGTGAGCTTCAGATACACGGAGCTGCTGCCTGACGGGAGCTTTGATTATGAAGGTATCAGAGCCTCGATAAATGAGCATACCAGACTTATAGAGATACAGCGCAGCCGCGGATATGCGGACAGGAGGACCTTCTCGGTAGAGGAGATAGGCAGACTCATAGCCTTCATAAAGGACATCAAGCCCGAGCTTACAGTCATGGTGGACAATTGCTACGGAGAGTACACAGAGACCATAGAGCCGAGCGAGGTAGGCGCGGACATGGTAGTGGGCTCGCTCATCAAGAATCCGGGCGGCGGCATAGCTCCGGTAGGAGGATATATAGCAGGTACTAAGGAATGTGTGGAAAATGCGTCCTTCTATCTCACTGCACCGGGGCTTGGTAAGGAGGTAGGACCCTCGCTCGGTAATAACAGACTCTTGTATCAAGGCACATTTCTGGCGCCTCAGGTAACGGCGGCGGCAGAGAAGGCTGCTATATTGCTCTCGGAGGTATTTGCAGGCTTAGGATTCGAGGTGCACCCGAGAGCAGATGAGGTGCGTCACGATATCATAGAGAGTGTGACACTCGGATCACCGGAGAAGGTTGTATCCTTCTGCAAGGGTATACAGAAGGCAGCAGCAGTAGACTGCTTTGCCGCACCGGAGCCCGCACCCATGCCGGGATATGACAGTGACATAATCATGGCAGCAGGCTGCTTTATCTCAGGCTCGTCCATAGAGCTAAGCGCCGACGGACCGCTGAGAGAGCCTTACAATGTATTCTTTCAGGGCGGCTTAAGCTATGCGCATGGCAAATTAGGCATAATGATGGCAGTGCAGCAGCTCGTAGCTGACGGGCTGGTGAAGCTGTGAGGCAGACTGCCTAAGCCTATATATAAAACAAAGGTGCCTGCGTATACGCAGGCAGCACATAGTATGAAGGTGTGGATTGGCAAACACAGGAGCATCATAAGCGAGTAAGCGCGTAGTCTGCTCTTATGCTTGACAACATTTTCAGAGAAAGATGTATGAACCATGGCAGCTTATGATTTCATATTGGGAGCGGCAGGCTCCGGTAAATCCACATATATCTACAGATACTTGACCGATGAGGCTATAGCACATCCGGATAAGCAATACTACCTCTTTGTGCCTGAACAAAACACGCTGAAGGCACAGAGAGAGCTTATAGACATAAGCTCAAGGCACGGCATGCTTAATCTGGATGTGCTTTCTTTTCAGTTGCTGTTCTATAGAGTCTTGGAGGAGCTCGGCATAGAGGCTCCCGCGGTATTGGACGAGGTGGAGAAGGCCCTGCTCATAAGGAAGGCCTGTCTTGATGCCAATAAAGCCTCAGAGCTAAAGGTATATGCCAAGAAGCTGACGGCAAGAGGCTTCGTCGAGCAGATAAAGACACTGCTCTCAGAGCTCTATCAATACAGGATAGACGAGGAGAAATTGGAGCTCATGGAGCAAAATGCCAGCTCGCAGCTCCTCAAGGGTAAGCTCTCAGATATAAGGAATATATATATACGCTTTAACAGACTCCTTACTGAGAGACGAGTCATACCGGAGGAGATACCTGTGCTGCTCTTAAGATATCTTGAGCAGTCGCAGCTCTTAAAGGACGCTGTCATTGTCTTTGACGGATATACCGGCTTTACGCCAGTGCAGCTTGCGCTCCTTGAGCTCATTATACCCAAGGCTCATTATGTGCGCTTTGCCGTGACCATAGCGGAAAATGAAGATGTGCACAGCTTAACCAATGATGAGCAAGCCCAAGCGGTCGGTGCAAAAATAAGTACAGCTTACAGCAGAGACGACATCACCGACAGATGGTGGCTCAGTAAGAAGACCATAGCTGACATCATAGATACAGCGTCTAAGGCCGGCGTAAAGCAGGCTGAGCATAGAGCGCTAAGGATAGAAACAAGGGCAAGAGCTAAGGACGGGATAACGATAGTCGAGGCAGATGACCCTACTGATGAAATAAGGTCACTCGGCAAGAGCATAGTTCGCGATGCTATGGAGCAGGGCACAAGATACAAGAGGATGGCTGTCATAGTATCGGATCCTGCAAGCTACGGCTGCATAATAGACAGGGAATTGCGCAGCGCGAAAGTCCCCTTCTTCATGGATGACAACAGAGCAGCTCTCGGTACGCCCGTAGTGGAGCTCATAAGGTCGGCACTCAGTATGGCTGTAAATGGCTACCGCTATGAGGACGTGATGCGCTTTGTGAAAAATCCGCTCGCAGCCGAGGGCAGTGCAGCCTGTGTATGTGATGCCAAGACGCAGGATGATAGGACAGCCTTAGAGCTTGATGCGATATTCGAGACTGAGCCTACACAGGAGGCAGCATTCGGAGAGACGAGAGCATCACAGTGCGCAGATAAATTAAGTGCCGAGGCTGAGAATACAGGTAACAGCACAGACATAAGTACAAGCAGTAGCAGCAGAGAGACCGCAGATGAAATAGACAATCTCCTGCGTAAGACCGGCAGGAGAGGCAGAAAGCAGATAGAAGAGCTCATGCAGGAGCACAGCGCCCTGCGATGCGTATTTAGCTTAGATGACGAGCTAAGGAGCACGCGCTCAGCCTCAGGCAAGGTCGACGCCATACTTAATTTCTGCACCTCTATAC
>CAVHZK010000056.1:5937-7095 GCA_963640215.1 bacterium
GTCTTGGCTGAGCGCTTTAGAGCGAGGGGCTTTGACAAGGAGGCTGCGGAGAATGAGCGATTTGCAAAGCTTAGTCTTGAGCTCCTTAGGCGTATTAAGGAGGTCTTGGAGGACGAGGAGCTTAGTAACGCCGACTTTATCAAGCTTGTAGATGCCGGATTTACGGATATGAAGGGCGGCATGATACCTGAGACTATGGATATGGTCATCATCGGAGATCTAAGGCGTAGCCGCTTAGATGACATAGATGTGCTCTATATAGTGGGTGCAAATGACGGACTGTTACCGCTTACAGTCACAGGGGGCGGCATATTTACAGACAGAGAGCGTATAGAGATGGAGGAGCTCAACGAGTCGCTTCCTCTGTCCATGCGCTTTGAGCTTGCACCTGACGATGAGAAGGACAGCTCAATACAGGAGTTCTACCTGCATCTGATGATGAATAAGCCCAACAAGAGGCTCATACTCTCATATCCCAAGGCAGACTCAGCACAGAAGGCACTTAAGCCCTCGCACATAGTAAACGAGCTTAAGGCTAAGGCGGCATTTGCCAAGACCTCAGATGAGGATATCGCGACAGAGGCTGATGTCCTTAGCCTATTTACCAAGAGCGTGAGAGGACTTGCTACAGAGACTGCGGGTGTCGAGCACACAGACAGGAAAGCTAAGGCGGCTCTCCTGTATAAGCTGTTATCCCGCACGGAGGAAAGCAGGAAGCGTGCAGACATGGTGCTCAGGGCAGTAGCTGCGGAGCGCGATAAGGATAAGCTCTCTGCAAATGCGGCAATGAGACTCTACAGGAGCAGGCTCTCAGGCTCTGTCTCAAGATTGGAGAGCTACGAGAGCTGCCCGTACAAGCATTTCCTTGATTACGGGCTGAGGCTAAAGCAAAGAGAGACCTTCGATATAGAGTCTATAGACATAGGCAATCTCTATCATGCTGCACTTGACAGAGTATTTAAGGAATTAAGCTCACAGGGCAAGAGCATATCCAATACGCCAACAGACGAGCTTAATCTTATATGTGATAAGGCGGTCGAGTCGGTGACGGCAGAGTACAACGACAGGATACTTGAGATAAGCGCAAGGAATAAATTCATATCGGAGAGAGTAAGGCGGATAACGCGTAAGACCGCTTGGGTGCTCAGGGAACAGCTC
>CAVHZK010000056.1:7105-8042 GCA_963640215.1 bacterium
ATTTAGCTATAAGGATGAGCAGCTCGACCTAAGGGGCAAGATAGACCGCGTGGATTACTGCGAGGACAAGGCACAGGGCAAGACCTATGTCAAGGTCATAGATTATAAGTCTGGCAAGACTGCCTTCGATGCGACTAAGGTCACCAACGGACTGCAAATGCAGCTTGTGGCATATATGGATGCCGCGATGAGAGAAACTGCCAAGATAACGGATGTCAATGGGACAATAGTTCCTGCCGGCATGTTTTATTATCATGTGGATGATCCGAGGCTGATGCTTGAAGAGCTAAAGAAAACCGGCAGCACTGATACGTATACCAAGGCAGAGCTGCTTACGCTAAACAAGCTCAGGATGGACGGTGCAGTCCTTGACGACAGCGCGGCAGCAGCCCATATAGACCGCAAGGCGGAGCTTGCAGCAGAGCTTGCACGACAGAGAGAGCTTGAGGATGCGGAAAAGTCCAAGACCTCCAAGCCCCAGAAGGCAGGCACAGGTGAGAACGGCGAGAAAAAGAAAACGGCGAGAGGCGCCAAGAATAAATCCGAGGTATTTACAGACGCTACAGTCAATCTCTCCGAGGAGGACTTTAAGTCGCTCATATCCTGCACCAGGGAAAGAATGCTAATCGATGCCAAGGAGATACTTGCAGGGGATATAGAGATAAAGCCCTACAAATACTTACAAAGCACCGGCTGCGATTATTGCAGCTTCGGCAAGGTATGCGGCTTTGATAAGCATAAGAAGGGCTATGCCTACAGATATATTGCCAAGGCTGATAAGCAAAAGCCGGCTTGGGACTGACACATTTTGCCAAGCCTAAAAGGGTCAGAGGCAGGATGAAAGCCTGCCGGAAGGACAGGCTACACAGCCGGTAATACCACAATATTGGTTACAGTGTCAAAAGCCTGAGCCCACGACATGCTCGCATGTCGGTGG
>CAVHZK010000057.1:0-8768 GCA_963640215.1 bacterium
GACCGTACCTTTCATAATCCCCTCCTAAGTGGTGCCTGCAAAACGTAGGCACTATTGTTGCTCTAAAAGTGCGGGAGCGCGTAAACGCGAAGCAATCCGTACCTTTAGATTATATGTAGCCTGCAATGCGCCTGCATTGCTTGATAAGTTTAGCACCCGCATACACTAAAGTCAATTAAATTGCGAGCTTGGCAGGAGCTTGGCAGGAGCTTGGCAAGAGCTTGGCAAGAGCCTTAAAGAGACTTAGGGCATCATAGCAAATACAGTCATTCACACGACACATAAGCTTACAAAAAACGGAAAACAACAGACACTGAGTATTGCAGCTCTTGGAAAAATACAGCAAAAGCTGTTATAATGCATGGCATGTTAAATGACAAGCGGACCATGAAAATATGCTGCTACGGGTTGTGCCTTGCCGTCGCGTTGATACTTTCCTATGTCGAGGCTTTATTACCTGTAAATATAGGTGTGCCGGGAGCCAAGATAGGGCTGCCCAACATCGTCACAGTCATGCTTATATATACGGCAGGAGGCATGGCTGCATTTACAGTAGGAGTATTGAGGATAGTACTAAACGGCTTTCTGTTTGGCAATCTCTTTGCTATAGCATATTCGGCTGCGGGATTTGCATTCAGCTTTATCGCCATGATGCTGTTTAAGAGGATAGGGTGCTTCGGAGTAAGCGGCGTGAGCACTATCGGCGGCATCATGCACAATGTGGGACAGATATGCGTTGCCGCACTTATTACCAATGCGGCAGTATATGCCTACCTGCCGGTGCTTGTATTTGCAGGCGCCTTGTCCGGCGTGTGCGTAGGACTGATAGGAGGACTCACCACCAAGAGAGTGGCTGTATTTCTTAAGAACTTGGCTTAAAGCTTAAGGAAAAATCCATGTACCGGCGGCCTTGCTCTATGATATAATAAACGCCTATGAATCAGAAAAATAACAGAAACAGGAAACGCAGCCGTCTGCCCGGAGACAATGATAATTTCGGACAGGCATTAACCATACTCATCATAGTCGGAGTTGTGGCATATTTCATAATGAGCTACGGCAGAAATATTATCAGCTCCGAGGTCAATCAGGAGGTTTCTTATGATACCTTCTACAACATGGTTGAAAATGGTGAGGTCAAGTCTGTACGCATCAATAACGACATAATCGAGATAACACCGAGCGACACGGCAGAGGGTTATTCGCCGCTGCTTAATTATTACACTGTCGCGGCGGATGATATCATGCGCACTCAGGTGCTCCTTAAAAATGACGTAACGATATACCAGCATAAGCAGGAATCCAATCTCATGCTCGATATATTTGTGAGCGTCATTTTGCCTTTTGCGGCGATATTCTTCTTTATGATGATAATGTCGCGCCGCATGGGTGGCAGCGGCGGCATCATGGGCGTGGGCAAGTCCAATGCCAAGATGTATATGCAGAAGGACACCGGGGTGACCTTTGCGGATGTGGCAGGCGAGGATGAGGCCAAGGAGTCCTTGGTAGAGATAGTGGACTTCCTGCATAATCCTGCCAAATATCGCAGCGTGGGCGCCAAGCTTCCCAAGGGAGCGCTGCTTGTAGGCCCTCCCGGTACCGGCAAGACTCTGCTCGCCAAGGCTGTTGCGGGAGAGGCCAAGGTGCCGTTCTTCTCGCTGACCGGCTCTGATTTCGTGGAGATGTTTGTCGGAGTCGGCGCTTCAAGGGTAAGAGACCTCTTTAAGCAGGCAAATGCAAGTGCGCCCTGTATCATTTTCATAGATGAGATCGATGCCATAGGTAAGTCGAGAGCCTCAAGATTCGGCGGCAACGATGAGAGAGAGCAGACGCTTAATCAGCTGCTCTCGGAGATGGACGGCTTTGACCCGGGCAAGGGTATCATGGTGCTCGGGGCAACAAACAGGCCGGAGATACTTGATCCGGCGCTCCTGCGTCCGGGACGCTTCGACAGGAGAGTCATAGTTGAGAAACCTGATCTCAAGGGCAGAGTCAGCATACTCAAGGTTCATGCCAAGGATGTCAAGTTGGATGATAGCGTGGACTTCGAGGAGATAGGCCTTGCCACGAGCGGTGCAGTCGGAGCGGATCTCGCCAATATGGTAAATGAGGCAGCCATCAATGCAGTCAAGAACAACAGAAAGGCAGTCAGCCAGCAGGATCTGTTTGAAGCTGTCGAGGTCGTATTGGTCGGCAAGGAGAAGAAGGACCGCATACTCTCGCAGGAGGAGAGACGCATAGTATCCTATCACGAGGTTGGACATGCACTCATAGCGGCTATACAGAAGGATGCCGAGCCCGTGCAGAAGATAACCATAGTGCCGCGCACCATGGGTGCTCTGGGATATGTCATGCAGGTGCCTGAGGAAGAGAAATATCTAAACACCAAGAAAGAGTTAGAGGCTATGCTTGTCACAACTCTCGGAGGCAGGGCAGCTGAGGAGCTGATATTTGATACGGTCACTACCGGTGCTGCCAATGATATAGAGAAGGCAACCGAGCTTGCCCGCAACATGATCACGCGCTTCGGCATGAGCGAGAAATTCGGACTCATGGGACTTGCCAAGGTGCAGGATATGTATCTTACAGGCAGGACCACTCTGGAGTGCGGTGATGAGACTGCTACCGAGATAGACCATGAGGTCATGAAGATGTTAGCTGCCTCGTATGATGAGGCCAAGCGCATACTCAGCGAGAATACTGAGGCATTACACAGGATAGCGGCTTATCTTATAGATAAAGAGACCATCACCGGCAAGGAGTTCATGCAGCTATTGCATGAGGTGAAGAAAGGCGCGGACACCGAGGCTAATGCAGGTGCTGATGAGGAACAAGCAGATATCCCTGCTGTGCAGACCATGCTGGAATCTGAGACAACGAACGAAGACAAGGAAGCGCCTGTCCCTCAGCAAATTGACGACAGAGAGGACGAATCTGCGGCAGCAGCTGTCATACAGTCTGCCGATGAGATACATACGGAGGAAGAATAAAATGCGTAATAGGACTATAAGAGCAGCAATGCTTACATTCATATCAGCAGCCTTGCTTGCACAGACTGCATATGCAGATACCGTAACATCGCAGGCTCCTGGCAGCACGGGCACGCAGAGCTCATCAAGTGCAGCTCCGGGAAGTACTACTGCGAGCACACAGACAACTGAGACCACGTCCGGCACCGGCACTATCAGTCAGACAGGCCCTACAGACAGCAAGCAGTATGACTCTAAGGGATATCTCGTTATAGGCGCAGGTGAAGGCTCCTCAACAGGGCAGACAAGGGTCATAGGCCCGGACGGAAGCGATACAGCTGCGAGCAGCTCAGGCACCAATAGCACCTCCGGCACAACTGACACCTCTGCCGCAGCACCGAATACTCAGAGCAGCTCAGTGCAGAATGTGACCATAGATCAATCTGTGGCTAAGCCCACTATATCGGCAGAGGCTGCCATACTCTATGATGCCACGACCAAGCAGGTTCTCTTTGAAAAGAACAGCACCAAGGCCATGTATCCGGCATCTACTACCAAGCTCCTTACTGCACTCATTGCGGCAGAAAAGCTCAACATGAGTGATACGCTTACATTTAGCAAGAGCGCGACGGAGAACTTAGAGAGCGGCGCTATTACGGCAGGCATGAAGAATGGCGACACCATGAAGGTGGAGGATGCCATGTATGCCATGCTCTTACGCTCTGCCTGTGAGGTTGCCAACGGACTTGCAGAGAAGGTATCAGGCTCGCAGAGCGCATTTGCAGAGCTTATGAATCAGAGAGCCAAGGAGTTAGGCTGCACCGGCAGCAACTTTGCCAATGCCTCAGGACTTAACTCCACCTCACATTACACGACAGCTGCGGATATGGCGCTTATAACGGCCGCCGCACTTGATAATGCAGCAGTCAGGAAGATAGTGCAGACTACGAGCTATACTCTGCCTGCGACAGCCAACCGTTCGGCTCTCGCCATTAAGACAGGCAATAAGATGGCAGCTGGCGGCACCGAGAGCTATGCCGGATATGTAGGCGGCAAGACAGGATATACATCCAAGGCAGGAAGCTGCCTTACCGGGGAGGTTGAATATAACGGACACAAGCTGGTAGCCGTCGTATTCAAGGCCAATAGCACTCAGTACAAGGACTCCAAGGCATTATTTGATTATGGCGTTAAGCTTATAGGCGGCGCGTCCCAAACTGCAGCTACGAGTCAGACAGCCTCATCAACTACAGGCAGTACGGCAAATACGACAAGCGCCAATACAAGCACAACTGCTCAGACAGCTTCTGCCAGCACCCAGAATGCAGCAGCAGGCGGCAAGTGGGTTGATGCCGGCAATGGACAGAAGAAGTATCAGAAGGCTGACGGAAGCTACTACACCAACGCTTGGTTAGACCTTAATGGCAAGACCTATTTCTTTGGCAGTGACAGTATCATGTGTACAGGCTGGAAGCAGTTTACCAACTCGGATTGGTATTATTTCAATCCGCAGGATGGAGCTATGGTCGCCGGCAAGTGGGTAACACAGAACGACAAGTCATATTACCTTCAGCAGAACGGAACTATGGCCAAGAGCAAGGTTATAGACAATAAATACAGGGTAGATGAAAACGGCATCTATGTTGAAAAGGTAGGCTGATATACATTGGATACTAATGATATCAAGGAGCAAGAGCATATTAGCGAGCCGGACAGGTCGCATTACGGTCACTCAAGAGCAGATAAGGGCAGGAGCAGCAGACTGCCGGTCTTGATCATAGCGGCGCTTATCGTAGCTGCTGCGGCAGTGATTGTAGGCGTTAGGTCATACAGAGGTGCAAAGCAGGCAGAGGCAGAGTCCATAGAGGCATCCTTGGCGGCAGAGGCAGAGGCGCAGGCGGACACTGGCAGTTATGAATTAGCCGAGTTTACGGAGTGTATGGTACCTGAGTTAAATATGCTGGCGCAGGAGTACTTTGATGCCAAGCTCTCAGGTGATGTAGATAAGCTTGCCGAGATATTCGGCAGGACGGCGACGGATACAGACGCTGAGCTCGCCACAAGGCTCAAGGCACAGGCGGACTGGATACAGTCATATACGCTTAACAAGGTATATGTGGCTGACGGACTTGACGATAACGCCAAGCTCTGCATAGTCAGCTATGACATCGATTTCAGACGCACTGATACCATGGCTCCCGGTGTGATGTATTTCTATGCACTTAGAGATGCAGATGGCAATTATACTGTTGCCGAGCACCCTGTGAGGGAGATACACGATTATATACTCGCAGAGCTTGAGACAGACTCAGCTAAGGCTATCATAGACGAGAGCAATGCCAAACTTAAGGAGGCACTTGACTCAGACAGCACGCTCTCGCTTATATATGTGTCATTTCTGTCAGGTGATATATATAAGGAGTCAGACCTTGATGTCAATCGTGATCAGGAGGTAGGCTTCAGCGCAGAGGATTCGATATTGGTAGATGAGGATATGCTCGCAAATATTGAAAATGAAGCTGCAGAGGAGGCATCCATAGAGGCGTCGCTTGCGGCAGCAGATGAGACAGAGTCTGCGGCAGAAGCAGAAAGCACTGAAAGCGCTGAGACCAGCGAGGTTATCGCAAGCTTAGAGGAGCTCGGCGGGCAGTAAAGAAAAGATAAAATAGAGAAAAGCTTGGATATCGCCCTGCTGTGATTAACACAGCAGGGCGTGGTGCGTAAGAAACAGTAAGAGGAACAGCATTGAAGGTAAGTGATTTTAACTACGAGCTACCAGAGGAACTGATAGCGCAGGATCCCATAGAGGATAGAAGTGCTTCACGGCTCATGGTATTAGATAGGGAGACAGGAGAGATAGCTCACAGACACTTTGCTGATATTATCGAGTATCTTGAGCCGGGAGACTGTCTCGTACTCAATGATACCAAGGTAATACCTGCGAGGCTCTTAGGTATAAAGAAGGACACCGGCGCACATGTCGAGATACTGCTGCTTAAGCGTAAGGAAGCCGATGTGTGGGAGTGCCTCGTACGCCCCGGCAAGAAGCTTAAGGCGGGTACCGTGGCAGAGTTTGGCGATGGGCTGCTCAAAGCGCAGATTACAGATACACTTCCTGACGGCAATCGCTTGGTCAAGTTTAGCTACGAGGGCATATTCGAGGAGGTATTAGACAGACTCGGGGAGATGCCTTTGCCGCCGTATATCACGCACAAGCTTAAGGACAAGAACCGCTACCAGACGGTATATGCCGTGCATGAGGGCTCGGCTGCCGCACCGACTGCGGGCTTGCATTTTACGGACGAATTGCTCGAGAGAATAAGCAACAAGGGAGTAAATATAGCCAAACTGACATTACATGTGGGTCTTGGCACGTTCAGACCTGTCAAGGCAGAGACAGTAGAGGAGCATAAGATGCACTCGGAGTCCTACAGCGTAAGTCCGGAGACTGCCGATATGGTCAATGCCACGCTTAGACGAGGCGGTAGAGTAGTATCAGTAGGCACTACCTCGACGAGAACCATGGAGTCTGCAGCTGTGCCTAATCCCGAGTATGAGAGACTCATAGCAGAGGGCAGAGAACCTGTGCAATACAGTGGGTTAAACATGATTAAGCTTTCGGACGAACATTATGAGCCGGAGTATATACTCGGCCCCGGCTGCAGTGACACAGCTATATTCATATATCCGGGATACAAGTGGAAGATAGTCGAGGCTCTCAGCACCAACTTCCATCTGCCGCAGTCCACGCTCATCATGTTAGTCTCTGCATTGGCAGGATATGAGCATGTGATGAATGCGTATGATGAGGCGGTAAGAGAGAGATACAGGTTCTTCTCATTCGGGGATGCTATGCTTATCATTTAACGATTTAATTGACAAAAACATCATTAAAATCTATAATTAACGAGGTTTATTTCGAAAGGGTAATGCGGTGCGAGCAATCGTGCCCGCATTATTGTACTTTTATTGTATGTTGAGCCTGCGAGCACGCAGGCATAATAGTTTAATTTTTTTTTGAGGAGATTTGTTATGAAGAGAATTTTATCTGTTGTGACGGCAGCCGTGCTTGCCGTATCACTTGCAGCCTGCGGTTCTTCAACCGGCAGTGCGTCAGAGGCTTCAGCAAGCGGTGCTGAGTCAGCAGCAACATCACAGACAGCTGTAACCGGCAAGATGACTATGGGTACAGGCGGAACCTCCGGCACATATTACGCATTTGGCGGAGTGCTTGCTCAGTACATCAAGAATTACGGCGGTATCGACGTAACTGTCGTTGCTACGGACGGCTCCAAGGCTGATATACAGGGTATAGATGCAGGAGACTATCAGTTAGGTACAGTGCAGTCGGATGTCATGGCTTATGCTTGGACCGGCACCAAGGCCTTTGACGGCGAGGCTCTCAATACATTCAGAGTAGTCGGTGGTCTCTATGCAGAGACTGTTCAGCTTGTTACTATGGATCCGGAGATTAAGAGCCCGGCAGACCTGAAGGGCAAGACTGTATCTATCGGCGCTCCGGGTTCCGGTGTATACTTTAATGCCATGGATGTGCTCAGCTCAGCTGGACTTACAGAGTCTGATATCAAGGCTCAGTATTTGAGCTTTGCTGATTCGGCAGAGGGACTTAAAGACGGTAAGATTGATGCCGCATTTATAGTTGCAGGAGCGCCTACCCCGGCTATCACGGAGCTTATGACCACCAATGATGCTTATCTCGTACCCATCGAGGGTGAGTATGCAGAGAAGATCATGGCTGACTGCCCGTATTACACGGAGCTTGCTATCCCGGCAGGCACTTATCCCAAGCAGGATGAGGATGTGAAGACCGTGACTGTCAAGGCTACGCTCATAGTATCAGCTGATGCATCGGAGGATGATGTATATAAGCTCACCGCGGCTATATTCGACAATGCCGAGGCTATAAGCGGCGAGCATGCCAAGGGAGCAGAGCTCAGTGTTGAAAATGCAACGACCGGCATGACCGCTCCGTTCCACAAGGGCGCTGCCAAGTATTTTGAGGAGCATGGCGTAACTGTTGATACACAGTGATCCTACAATAAGTTTTTTCTGCGGGGTATCTCATGGGCTTTGATAAAAACGAGAATACACAGAATATTGATAACACAGCTGAAGCAACACCTTCGATGGAGGAGATCCATAGCAGCGTAGACGATGTGATGAAGAAGTTTGACCGTGAGTCAAACGTGCGTCTCTGGGAGGGCACGCCCAAGCTTGTAGTCAACGCATTGCTGGTTGCATTTGCATTGTTCTGCATATATGTGACGCTCTGGGGCACCTTCCTTGAGGAGGTGCGCCTGACTTCATTTATGGCGAGCATAGTCTTCCTCGGATATCTCATCTTCCCTATGAAGAAGGGAACACAGAGGGTTAATTATATCCCGATATGCGACATAGTACTGATGACGCTCGGAACAGCGGCATTTCTGTATTTTACCTTCAATGCGGTCGACATCATACAGCAGGGCTCCAAGTTTGCTAACTATCAGATAGCCATAGGCATAATCGGGCTGCTCTCATTGGCAGAGGTCTGCCGCAGGTCAGTAGGTATACCGATTCTTATTGTTGCGACCTGCTTCGTAATCTACGCACTCACGGTAGGCCTCACCAATCCTACCTTTGCCAAGAGGCTTAACTACGCGGTCAGACTTCTGTTTTACTCCAAGGAGGGTATACTTTCTACCCCGGTCAATACCTGCTCGAAGTTCATCGTTATATTCATCATATTCGGTGCATTCTTAGAGAAAACCGGTATATCGGATTTCTTTATTGATTTTG
>CAVHZK010000058.1:0-6396 GCA_963640215.1 bacterium
CTCCCCGTGCCATATTGCACGAACTTAGGCTTCATTTCCGATATGACGGCAGCTATATGCTGCAAGCACTCTCTGCCTTATAGGCACCTTATTTCCTCAGTCTCGAATCAACGTAGGCTGCCATAAGCTCCTCTAACAGCTCGTCGCGCTCAACCTTCATTATGACGCTGCGGGCATTGTTATGGCTGGTGATGTAGGTGGGATCTCCCGACATGATATATCCCACTATCTGATTGATGGGATCATAGCCCTTCTCCACAAGAGCTCCGTACACAAGCTGCAATACCTCCGCGGCATTGGGCTGATCCACTGACTTAACCGGTTCTATAATCTGTGTGCTCTCAATGTTGTTCATGTATCTGTATCCTCGTATCAGAGAAGTATTCACTCACTGCAAATTCTACCCTAAAAGCAGTGCAGCGTCTACTGTGTTTTCCTGAATAATGCGTGAAGCCTTGCCGCATATTAGCGCATTTGCATGAAGCTGCGATGAAGCCTTGATACAGCGCACATACTCTGCCGTGTATCCAGTCTCGTAAGTGGTGCCGTCTATCTCTATAAGCTCCTCACTTAAGAACTCAAGCTCCCTGCCTAAGTAATACTCTCTAAAGTGCTGTGACAATCTGTCGGTAAGCTCGATAAGTCTCTCGCTGCGCTCCGCCTTCTCGGCCTCTGTAAGCTGCCCCGGCATGGTGTCCGCCGGCGTGCCGCGCCTCCTTGAGTACTTGAAGACATGCGCCTCGTACAGACCCACACGCTCTGCCACCCTGCAGCTATCCTCAAATTGAGCGTCTGTCTCTCCGGGAAAGCCTACTATGATATCCGTCGTAATAGCCGGATGCTCGTAGCTATCCTGCAGAATCTCACAGCTATGCACATACTGCTCTGCCGTATAATGGCGATTCATTGCCTTGAGTATCTCATCATTTCCGGACTGCATGGAGAGATGAAAATGCGGACACAGTTTCTTAAAGGTCTTGAGCTTAGCGACAAACTGCTCAGTGATAAGCATGGGCTCTAAGGATCCGAGTCTTATCCGTTTGATACCATCCACTGACTCCACAGCTGCGATGATATCCAAGAGCTTGTCGCGCATGGAGCTTAGATGTATACCGGTTATAACGACCTCTGCCGTGCCGTTTGCAGCAAGTAAGCTTACCTCCCGATGCACATCCTCAGCTGTCCTCGATCTGAGCGTACCTCTGACATAAGGGATGATGCAGTATGAACAATACATGTTGCAGCCGTCCTGAACCTTGATGAAGGCTCTCGTGTGTCCGTCGAGGTGGGTGAGGAAATGTGTTTCTGTCCCGATTGTTTTTTTGCTGTGTTCTATTTTTGTGAGGTTGATGCCGGTTTTTTCGTCTATAAACGACGCTATATCAAGTTTATCCTTGTTGGATACGGCTATATCTATGACGCCATCCTCAATGAGCCTATCCAAGCTGCCATTCTTAATCGCATCATCCACGTAACAGCCTGCCGCCACTATCAGTGCGTCAGAGTTAAGCCTGCGGGCGCGTCTAAGCATCTGGCGAGATTTGCGGTCTGCTATATTGGTCACCGTGCAGGTATTGATGATATATATGTCAGCCGCCTCATCAAAGCTCAGCTCAGTATACCCAGCTTCCTTCAGTCTCTCCGCCATGGCATCGGACTCATAGGTATTGACCTTGCAGCCAAGCGTATGGATAGCAAAGCTCTTGACAGCTCTATCCATCAGCTGCACCAGATGACCTCATCGGTCTCGACAGCCTCATCCATCAGCTTGTCGATGATATCAGCAAGCTTTAGCTCCGAGCGCCTTATCACATTGACATTGGGCTTGGTCACGGGGTGTTTCGCCACAAATATCGTACAGCAGTCCTCGTAAGGCTGTATGCTGGTCTCGAAGGTACCTATGCGCTCCGAGAGGTCGATAATCTCCTGCTTATCAAAGCCTATGAGCGGGCGATATACAGGCAGCTCGCATACCTCGTCTGTGGAACGCAGCGAGAACATGGTCTGAGATGCCACCTGACCTATGGACTCTCCGGTGATAAGTCCTATGCAGTCATTGTCCCCGGCGATACGCTCTGCAATACGCATCATATATCTGCGCATGATGATGGTGAGCTCGTCATGCGGACATTTCTCATATATGGCAAGCTGTATATTGGTGAAGTTGATGACATGGAGCTTAATCACTCCCGCATATCCTGCGACCTGCTTGGCAAGATCCACAACCTTCTGCTTGGCTCGCTCCGAGGTATACGGCGGCGCATGGAAATACACGGCCTCTATCATTACTCCGCGCTTAGCTATCATATATCCCGCAACCGGAGAATCTATGCCGCCGGAGAGCAAGAGCATAGCCTTGCCGTTAGTGCCTATAGGCATACCACCGGCTCCCGGTATAACACGAGTAAATATATTTATCTTCTGCCTTACCTCTATATATACTATGAAATCCGGCTCATGCACATCTACTTTTGACTTGGGATATGCCGTAAGTATGTCATATCCGACATCCGCATTTATAGTATCTGAGGTAACAGGATAATGCTTGTCTGCACGTCTTGCGCGTACCTTGAAGGCAAACTCCTCCTCGGGATGCTCCTCCCTCACGAACTCCAGCACCTTGTGCCTCAGCTCATCGTATTCGCATTTATCTATCTGCATCATGGGGCATATCGAGGTCACTCCGAATACATGCTGCAACGCGTCAAGCACATCATCATAGTCATACTCTGACTTGGCGTTGACGTAGATCCTGCCCTGCTCCTTCTGTACGGCAAATTCACCGTCGACGCGTTTTAGATGCTCCCTTATCTGGTGCATGAGCGCATCCTCAAACATATATCGGTTCTTGCCCTTAGTGCCTATCTCGGCATATTTGATTAGAAAACTCTGATAGTACATTAAATCCTGCCTGTTGCGTTTAATTCTTGCTACCGCCAAAGAGACTTGCGAGCGGCGACATTATCTTGCTCAGATTGTCTATGGACTTATTAAGTGCCTCTATATCTATCTTGCTGATTTCGCCTATGGTATCGTTAATCTGCTCCTGATTGGTCTCTACCAGCTCATTGACATTTGCCACCATTACGTCAATGTTATCAAGCGAATCATTGGCGCGCGCCACCATATCATTGGTCTCAACGACTAACTCATTGACATTCTTAAAGGTCTTAAGCGATCTCGGTACAAGTATCAGTGCCGTCACTGCGATGATAACAGTAAGTGCAGCTATACATATAGTCACAGTCTGAAGATATCTTCTCTCGTTGCGACGCGTCTCGACTATCTCCCTTAATAGCTCTGTGTCGTGCATTTCTTCTATGTTTTTGTATTCCATAATTTCCCTTCCTGTGCAATTGAGGATGAAAATGTGTCCCGATATAAGCTTAGTTATACTTGAACTGCCATGTCAGCTTCACACACAAAGCCTAAGCCTCATAGGATGCCTGCTCATACATAGGCCTTGCTATAATCAGTAAAATCCGGCAGGCCGTTACGTGTGCTTATCGGCGCTTCGCCCTGTATCAGCGGAAGAGCATACTCGATATACTCCTCGGTCATGCCGTTGCCCTCGGCATTTATCCACTCCGTCGGAACCTTCTTCTCGAAGTTTGCCACCTTGTCGAGGTCAAAGAGTTCGATATGACTCTCGTAGCCGCCGTGCGGATATCTCGTACACCTAAGTCCTACCATCTTGCCACTTGTTCCACGAAGCAGCTCCTCGACTGCAGCACGCCCAGACATATAGGCCTCCTCTATATCTCTTCCCGAAGCGCAATGCGCAGCACAGCGCTGGAGTAAGCTAAACTCTATGCCTCTGGTCTTGTATCCGAGCTTGGCCTTTATCTCGGCAGCAAGCCTTGCCGCAAGTCCGCCTAATTGCACATGCCCGAAGCTGTCCGTCTGTGAATTTTTGACATCGCTTATAAAGGTGCCGTCGGCACTGCGTATGCCCTCTGATACTGCTATATTGCAATTACCACGCTTCTCGAAGCAGCTCTTGACATCTGTCATGAAGGTATCCATGTCAAATGCTCTCTCCGGCAGATACACATAGTCCAAGCAATGCCCGTTGACATTTGCCAGAGCAGCAGATGCTGCAAGCCAGCCCGCATGTCTGCCCATACATTCAAATACCGTGACAGCACCGTTATGATATACTCCGGCGTCTCTTGCAACCTCCATGATGCTGGTTGCTATATATTTTGCCGCAGAGCCATATCCCGGGCAGTGGTCCGTGCCATAGAGGTCGTTATCTATGGTCTTGGGCACTCCCATGATACGACAGTCGTAGGACACAGAGCTCATATACTGCGAGATCTTGCTGCAGGTATCCATGGAATCATTGCCGCCTATATAGCAGAAATACCTCACATCATGTGCCTTGAATACCTCAAGTATACGTCTGTATTGTGTATCATCGTCTCTGTAGTCTGCAAGCTTGGTGCGGCAGGAGCCAAGCGCCGAGGACGGGCTGTATATGAATTTGTCAAGCTCGATGAGCCCTGCCGCCTCCATATCCATCAATTTATCGTCCAGCACTCCGTCTATGCCGTGCTCCGCTCCGTATGCATGAGTTATCTGCTCTGCTGCAAGTGCTGTCTTTATTACGCCCAATGCACTCGCATTGATAACGGAGCTTGGCCCTCCGGACTGACCGACTACAAGTGCTCCTCTTAATGCCTTAGCCATATCGCGCCGACCTCATGCCTTTCCTGCACAGCCCAACACATCTGTTATCTTGTGTCTCACTAACTCCTTGATATTGGCACGTGCAGGCTTGAGATACTCTCTTGGGTCAAACTTATCCGGATGCTCTGCCATATACTGCCTGATGCTGCCTGTCATAACTATACGCAGGTCAGAATCTATATTTATCTTGCACACAGGAAGCTTGGCCGCCTCTCTGAGCTGCTCCTCCGGTATGCCTATTGCATCCGGCATATTGCCGCCGTTCTCATTTATGAGTTTAACATATTCCTGCGGAACCGAGGAGGAACCATGCAACACTATAGGAAAGCCCGGCAGCCTCTCTGCCACATCCTTAAGTATATCGAAGCGCAGCGGCGGCGGAACAAGTATGCCCTGCTCGTTTCTCGTGCACTGCTCTGGTCTGAACTTATATGCCCCGTGTGAGGTACCTATGGCTATTGCCAGCGAATCGCAGCCGGTGCGTTCAACAAATTCCTGCACATCTGTAGGTCTGGTATAGGACGAATCCTCCGCCTTTACCTTGACCTCATCCTCGACTCCGGCAAGCGTGCCCAATTCTGCCTCAACCACTACACCGTGCGCATGGGCGTATTCGACTACCTGTTTGGTAATCTCTATGTTCTTCTCGAAACTCTCCGATGAGGCATCTATCATTACCGAGGTAAAGCCCGAGTCCACACAGGACTTGCATATCTCAAAATCAGCTCCGTGGTCTAAATGCAATGCTATCGGTATATCCGGACACTCCCGCACAGCAGCCTCTACCAGCTTGATAAGGTAGGTGTTGTTGGCGTACGCTCTGGCTCCCTTGGATACCTGCAATATAACGGGCGCGTGCTCCTCGCGGCACGCCTCTGTTATACCCTGGAGTATCTCCATATTATTTACATTAAATGCGCCTACGGCATAGCCTCCGCCGTATGCCTTCTTAAACATCTCGCTTGTTGTAACAAGTGCCATGTATAAGCCTCCTCTCGCTGCGCCGCAGCTGCATGTGATACGCGTGTCTGGTTTCTTGATCTTATATGGTATGTGTTATAAAAATATAGATTGCTGCGTGCAAGCACGCTGCCTGCTCTGTCATCCGTCAACACTTTTGTTTATTATAAAAGTACGGATTGCTCCGTGCTACGCACTCTCGCAATCCTGCCTGCATTCGCATTTCGGGCTATCGCCCTACATTGCTCATGCAGGTCAGGTTGCCAAATGACAGTGCATTGCTGCGTGCAAGCACGCTGCCTGCTCTGTCATCCGTCAACACTTTTATAGCATTATACCATCCACATTTTCCTGCGTGCAATCCATATCGCGGAAAAGTGCACTGTGCTCAGACGCAGTGCACGCCTGCATCAAGAGCAGTCGGCGTTGTGGTTTAATAGCGTCTGAAGCGGCGAAGCTGCGGCAATAGCTCGGACAGAACGTCAGCACAGGCATCTGCTTCCTCTGCCTCGTTGTATATACCAAATGAAAATCTCAGAGTCGAGTCAAGCAGCTCTTGTTTCACGCCTATCGCCTTGAGTGTGCCGCTTACAGCCGGATGATTGGATGAGCAGGCCGAACCCGATGACACATATATGCCTCTCTCTTCCATGGCATGGAGCAGCACCTCTGCTCTTACTCCCTCGAAGGACGCACTTACTATATGTGGTGCCGATTCTGTACCCGCCCCCGAATATATAGTCA
>CAVHZK010000059.1:0-4154 GCA_963640215.1 bacterium
CTGTGCGCCTCTTAAGTTGGGGATAAGTGCGTCAAATTCAACGTCCTTATACTTCTTAACGAAGCTGCTTGCTATCTCCTTGGCATCTATCATCTGCGGGATGGCCTTGGGATTAACGAAAGAGCATATCTGCATCCTCTTGATGCCAGTCCCAAGCATCCTGTCGATATAGTAGCTCTTCACGTCTGTCGGTATGACCTCTGGCAGATTCTGCCATCCGTCTCTCGGACACACCTCCATGATCTCTATTTTCTTAGTCTCACTCATGTTCATCCTCCGTTAAGCGATAATCAGAGGACATTGGCAGCTGCAAGCTCGTCTACCTTGGCATGATCGTATCCGCAGAACTCCTCCAATATCTCGTAGGTGTGCTGTCCAAGCGTCGGTGCCGGTCTGTCTATGCTTATCTTCTTGTTGGTGAACTTAAGCTGGTTGCCCGTTACCTTCATATTGCCTGCAACAGGATGCGGGAGATCCACAAACATCTCTCTTGCTCCTGCGATATGCGGATCCTTTACAACTCTGTCTATAGTATTGATAGGCGCTGCCGGTATGCCAGCCGCAAGGAGTATATCCACGATGTCGTCGATATTCTTATCCTTGGTCCAATCCTCTACGATCTCCTTGAGAGCGGCGTGATTCTTGACACGCTTTACATTGGAGTCAAATCTCTCCTCATTGAGGCGCTCATCCTTGTCGACTTCCTTGAACTTGCCGTAGAGATTGTCATTGCCGCAGGCGATGATAGCCATGCCGTCCTTCGCTACAAATGAATCGTACGGATATATAGCCTCGTATCTGTTGCCTATACGTGTGGGTACTCTGCCCTCGCACAGATAGATCATATTGATGATCTCCAGTGCCGATACAGTAGAGTCAACCAAGGATACATCGACCTTCTCGCCCTCGCCTGTCTTGAGTCTGTTGCAATATGCTGCCAATACTCCGACCGTTACACTGAGTCCGCCCAGCACATCCGATATAGCTGTACCTGTCCTCGTAGGCGGTGTGTCCGGCCATCCTGTCGTGCTCATCAGTCCGCTCATGGCCTGTCCGACTATATCGTAGCCTGCTCTCTTGGAATACGGTCCGTAATGTCCGAATCCTGATACAGCTCCGTAGATGATAGCGGGATTGAGTTTCCTCAAATCCTCGTATCCGAGTCCCAACTTGTCCATGACTCCGGGACGATAGTTCTCTATGACTATGTCGCTCTTCTTGACCATCTCACGGAATATCTCTTTGCCCTCATCGCTCTTGAGATTGAGAGTCATACCGCGCTTATTCCTGTTGAGATTCATAAAATATGCGCTCTCGCCGTTGACTATAGGTGCATTCTTGCGCGAATCGTCGCCCCTGCCCGGCATCTCTATCTTGATGACCTCGGCTCCCATGTCGGCGAGCATCATGCCGCAGTACGGTCCTGCCAGCACTCTGGTGAGGTCTAATACCTTTACTCCTTCAAGTAACCCTTTTGACATACTGATTATCAACCTTCCTTACAAAACGCTCTCTCTTACGTAGCAGATACCATCCATGAGCACTCGTGCCGTACGGATGAACGATACCTCCTTCATCTCGGGGCAGACAGCTGTATCTGCCTTGTCCTTAACTACCGATGTAACCTCTATGGTGCCTGTCGGATGACCTATGGAGAGGAGCTCCTTGGCCTTGCTGGCATCGCTTAACATCTCATTTACTATGCTGCCCTTGATCCTTGCCGCATTGCCGAGACAGCAGGTGCCTGTGCCGGGATATGCCTTTACAAATGAGAGCATAACTGAGCATCTTACTACTATGTCGGTATCTCCCTTGGCTACATGCTCGCCTGTGTATGTGTCGTAATCTGCAGGCGGTGCCACTAATACGAGGAAAGGCTGGTACGGAGTCTTGGTCTTAGCGTCCTCCCATTTCTCGACGAGCCCTATCTTCTGACAGGCAAGTCCTCTTAGGTGCTCCACCTTACGACTAAACTCCTTGTCAGAGTTAAGCTGTGCAGGTGTCTCATATCCTGTAAGTCCGAAATCCGATGCCTTGACGAAGATGCAGATGTTGCCGGCGTCTACGATGGATACCGTGAACTTCTCGCCCTCCATCTCTATCTCATCCTTGGGATTGCCTGTAGGAAGCAGCTTGCCTGTGGATGAACCTCTCACATCGCTCCAGTCCATGATGATGGGTGATGCCGTGCCGGGTACTCCGCCTATAACGCAGTCACCGTCTACACAAGGCTCTCCATCCTCAACTCTAACCTTGGCTACCAATATATTGCCCGTGTTGGTCATGTGTATCCTGACTGTCGATATCGGCTCCTCAGCCTTGACAAGCCCGGCGTGTATTGCAAATGGCGCTACTCCCGATGAGATATTGCCACAGTTTCCTCCGAAATCCACGAATGCCTCATCCATGCTGACCTGTCCGAAGGTATAATCTACATCGGCGTCCTCTCTGGACGGCGGTCCTATGATGGCTAACTTGGATGTGGTTATATCTGCTCCGCCCAGTCCGTCCAACTGTCTAAGACTCGGTGATCCGAACACTGCGAGTATCATCTTCTCTCTCGCCTTGGGATCCTTGGGCAGCTGATTGTCCATGATGAAGATGGCCTTGCTGGTTCCGCCTCTCACTATCGAACACTTTATCGGTATGGTTTTATTGCTCATGCTTACCCCTTTCCTTGAAATGCGAAAGCGTCGGTTTTGTGAAAGCGCTTTCATTCATGCCTGTATTGTATGCCTGCCAAAGCAATTGTGCAATACGGCATTTTTCATATAATTGACTGTTTTTTTTTGTGCATATTGTACACAGTCCGCCGGGGCGTTTGTTTTTATAGCCGAACAATTTTCCTTGCTTTATGCTTATTTTGGTAATTTTGCTGTTGATTTCGGAAAGCGTTTTCATTAAAATACTTGTATGCAAAGTATTTATATTATCTGAGAGGTCAGACATGAATATATATGAAATCGCGGCAGAGGCTGGCGTCTCCATCTCTACCGTATCACGTGTGCTCAACACTCCGGACAAGGTGTCCGAGCGCACCCGTGACAAGGTTGAAGCCGTACTGAAGAAGAATAATTATACACCCAACGCTATCGCGAGAGGTCTGGTCACTAATTCGACTAAGACTGTTGCGATATTACTGTCCGATATACGCAACCGTCACTTCTCCGAGGCGGCATTTACCTTGGAGAAATGCTTTTTTGATATGGGTTATAGCACCGTGTTCTGTAATACGGGCTATGACGACGCCAAGAAAGCAGAGTACATCCGTATCATGTCCTCGCGTCATGTGGACGGCATGGTTATGTTAGGTTCCATCTTTGAGAGCGATGTAGTGAAAAAGGCTATAGAACACTCTATGCCGCATACTCCCATCGTGCTCTCCAACGGATTTATAGATATAGACAATGCCTACTCCGTATGTGTAGATCACGACTATGGACTGAAGTTAGCGGTTGACTATCTGCACCGATCCAACCGCAACAGCATAGCTTTTATCTATACGACCAATACGACCAACTCCATCCGCAAGGCGGAGGCATTTGAGAAGGCAGTCGGCTCTTATGCGCCGAACGAATTGCGTTCATCCATACATGCGCTGACGCATCCCTCCTATGAAAATGGTGAATTTGCAGACAAGATCGCAGAGCTTGCAGGCGACTTCGATGCGCTTATTTTCTCCGAGGATTATTATGCACTGCTCGGTATAAATATACTCAAGCGTCACGGTCTCTCCGTCCCCGCTGATGTCGCCGTGATAGGCTTCGATAATTCCATCTTCTCACGATGCAGCTTCCCACAGATTACCACCATAGACACCAAGATTACTTCCATGTCTGAGATCGTCGCCGACACACTGCATGGTCTCTTCGAGGGCAGAACCACCGGCAAGACGATCATGATACATCCCAACCTCATCATAAGGGAATCAACTTAAAGAACTTTATTATCATTATATGGGGGAAGAAAGACAGCGCTCGTTATCACGAGGCTGTTTTTCCTGTGCTCATCATATGTTTCTTGTTTTAATACTGGAACTAATATAAAATGGTATTGTACGATATAGCCTAAGAGTAAATAACCATGCCAGCGTGTTCGCTGGCGCCACATACTCTAAAAGTCACGGATTGCTACGCGCTGGCGCGCTCTCGCAA
>CAVHZK010000060.1:0-10684 GCA_963640215.1 bacterium
GGTATAGATAAAGATAAAGCCGCGCGGTTTTAAGCCGCGCGGCTTTATCTTAGTTGTCGCTCGCGTCGTCTCCGGTAAGCGTGAAGGTGAAGCTCTTACGAGCTGCGTCATCCGATGCAAGGTATTCATCGTAGGTGGTCATTTTGTCTATGAGCTTGCCGTCTCGTATCTCCATGATGCGGTTCGCCGTGGTCTCTGTAACCTGATGATCTCTTGACGAGAATAATATGACGCCGGGGAATTTGATGAGTGCCGTATTAAGCGCCGATATAGATTCCATATCGAGATGATCTGTGGGCTCGTCAAGTATGAGCACGTTGGAGCCGCTTATCATCATCTTGGACAGCAGGCAGCGCACCTTCTCTCCTCCTGAGAGCACGCTGATACGCTTCATACCATCGTCTCCCGCAAAGAGCATACGTCCGAGGAAGCCTCTCACATAGGTTACATCCTTCTCGGGGCTGTACTGCATGAGCCAGTCATATATAGTATCCTCGCCCTTGAACTCCTCGGTGCTGTCCTTGGGAAAATACGCTTGAGTCGTCGTCACGCCCCATTTGTAGTCACCAGAGTCGGGCTTGAGCTCTCCGTTAAGTATGCGGAAGAGAGTAGTCTTGGCCAATTCATTGGGACCTACAAACGCTATCTTATCCTCGCGTCCCACGATGAAACTTATATCGTCGAGCACCTTTACACCATCTATCGTCATAGAGAGATTGGAGACGGTCAGCACCTCATTTCCTATACTACGGTTGGGCTTAAAGTCTATATAAGGATATTTACGGCTCGATGGACGTATCTCGTCGAGCTCTATCTTCTCCAAGGCACGCTTACGCGAGGTGGCCTGCTTGGACTTAGAGGCATTGGCAGAGAAACGCGCGATAAATTCCTTGAGTTCCTTTATCTGCTCCTCCTTCTTGCGGTTAGCCTCCTTCATCTGGCGTATCATGAGCTGCGAGGACTCTACCCAGAAATCATAATTTCCGGCATAGAGCTGTATTTTGCCGTAGTCTATATCGGCGATAGCGGTACATACCTTATTAAGAAAATATCTGTCGTGTGACACAGTGATGACCGTGTTGTTGAAGTTAATGAGGAACTCCTCAAGCCATGCGATAGCATCCAGGTCGAGGTGGTTCGTCGGCTCGTCAAGCAGCAATATATCAGGATTGCCGAACAGAGCCTTGGCGAGCAATACCTTGACCTTAAGTGCGCTCGGCAGCTCGCTCATAAGCTTGTAATGCTCACTTACGTCAACACCAAGTCCGGAAAGCAGTGTAGCCGCATCGGTCTCGGCGTCCCAGCCGTTCATCTCTGCGAATTCGCCCTCAAGCTCGGCGGCCTTGATGCCATCCTCCTCTGAGAAATCAGGCTTCATATATATGGCGTCCTTCTCCTTCATTATCTCATAGAGACGCGCATTTCCCATGATAACCGTATCAAGCACGGTATGGTCGTCGTACTTGAAATGATCCTGTTCAAGGACAGAGAGACGCTGGTCCTTGGATATAATGACCTCGCCGTTGGTGGGCTCTAACTGCCCTGACAGTATCTTGAGGAAGGTGGACTTGCCTGCACCGTTGGCACCTATGAGTCCGTAGCAGTTGCCCTCGGTAAACTTTATCGTAACATCCTCAAACAGCGCCTTTTTGCCGACGCGAAACGTCAAATGTGAAGTGGATATCATTGTCTGTCCTTTCGCATATGTAAATTATCATGCCAGCGCTTTTGCAGGCGCCACATACAATAAAAGCAAGGATTGCTACGCGCTTACGCGCTCTCGCAATCAAGCACTGAGTATAGCAAAATAAGGGCGGACTGTCCATAGAGGCGGGCTCTTGGGTTACAACTCAGCGTTACAACTCAGCCAACTCAGCCCTACCCTCAGCACCCTAAGCACCCTCAGCACCCTCAGCCACCCTCAGCCACCTCAACTCATTAGCAGAGAGCATATTGACAATGTAAATAGAGCGGAATACGATGTAGACGGTGAAGGAAGAAAGGCGCTGTGATTATGGCAAGCACTAATATCAATATTAGAATGGATGGCGATTTGTTCTAAATTAACGGGATTTTATGTATCATAAGGGTAACAGGAGGACAAAAACATGGCACTTAAGAGAAAGACTATACCTGATTTTCTGAAGATGAAGGAGGACGGCGAGAAGGTAGCATGGATCACGAGCTATGACTATCTCACAGCCAAATATGCCGAGAGATCCGGCATAGACATGATACTTGTCGGCGACTCGCTCGGCATGGTGCAGTTGGGATATGATACGACATTTCCGGTAACCATGGACGACATGATTAGAGCCTGTCAGGCAGTAAGACGCGGTGCGCCGAATACATTTATAGTAGGCGACATGCCTTATATGTCATATCAGGAGTCTGACGAGGAGGCCATACACAATGCGGGCAGATTCATTCATGAGTGCGGCTGCGACTGCATAAAGCTTGAGGGCGGCAGCGACCTGATAGTTGAGCGCATGAGAGCAATCACGCAGGCAGGCGTTGCAGCTATAGGACATATAGGACTTACGCCTCAGTTCATGGCGCAGATAGGAGGATACAAGGCTCAGGGCAAGTCTGCTGCAGCAGTCGAGAAGCTCATAACACAGGTCAAGAAGCTCGAGGAGGCAGGTGCATGGGCAGTGCTTATAGAGGGCGTACCGACTATCGCAGGCAAGGCTGTGCATGATGCAGTGCAGATACCTGTATACGGCATCGGCGCAGGCTCGCAGGTGGACGGACAGCTCATTATCTATGCTGACATGGCAGGCTACTACGATGACTTCACACCCAAGTTCGTCAAGAGATACGGTGAGATCGGCAAGGCACTGCAGGATGCATTTACAGCCTATGTAGGCGAGGTAAAGGGCGGAGCCTTCCCCGAGGACGACAAGCACACCTATAAGATCTCACCCGAGGAGGCAGAGGCAGTCAAGAAGCTCATGAAATGATGAGGACGTCCAACTTAATAGACAAGAGTTAAAAGTCGGCAGCGTAACGCTGCCGGCTTTGCTATATCTTGGTTAGATTAGGAGGGAAGTGTCTGCTTTCTGTTGACTAGTGCCGAGTATCATTTTCAAGAAATTTAGCAGCTAATTACAGTTTAGACATAGGGCGGGACTTAGTATTATGCTTAAACGCGCGTAGGTCGAGCAAAAATTCAGGACAATTCTGTGAAATGGATTGATTTGTTAACAACGGATAAATATAATAATAATGTGATTGAGAAACCGCAAAACACCAATAATAATGTGATTACAAAACGCAAAACACAAATAATTATGTGAAAAGGATACATTCATGGAACGTTTGATATTGAATAAGCTACTGGAATGGAAGCAGTCTCCGTATCGCAAGCCTTTGATACTTAAGGGTGTGCGACAGGTGGGGAAGACATGGATCCTGAAGGAATTCGGCAGACGCTATTATGAAAATACTGCTTATTTCAACTTTGATGAAAATGAAGAATATAAACAATTCTTCGAAACCACCAAGGATGTAGAGCGCATTTTGCAGAATCTGATGCTGGCCAGTGGGTACAAAATCTTGCCTGAGCAGACGCTTATTATCTTTGATGAGGTGCAAGACTGCCCTAAGGTCATCAACGCCATGAAATATTTCTGCGAGAATGCGACGCAGTATCACATTGCCTGCGCGGGTTCTCTGCTGGGCATTGCCTTGGCTAAGCCATCCTCCTTCCCGGTAGGAAAGGTTAACTTCCTGCAGATTGATCCTATGACATTTACAGAATTTCTCTTAGCAAATGGAGACGAGAATTTGGCAAAATATCTGGAAAGCGTAGATACACTTGATGCTATTCAAGACGCTTTTTTCAACCAGTTGTACGAGAAATTGAAAATGTACTACGTCACAGGAGGCATGCCTGAATCGGTAAGGATGTGGACGGAGGCTCGCGACGTATCCGCCATGCAGGAGGCATTGTCTGACATCATCGGTGCTTACGAGCGTGACTTTGCCAAGCATCCAGATCTCTCTGAGTTTCCTAAGATCTCTATGATCTGGCGATCCATTCCTTCTCAGCTGGCCAGAGAGAATAAAAAATTCCTCTACAAAGTTGTCAAGGAAGGCGCACGCGCCCGTGAGTATGAGAATGCGCTTCAATGGCTGGTGGATGCGCGTCTGGTGCATAAGATCTATCGCAGCAATGCTCCCGGGCTGCCTATGTCGGCATATGATGATCTGTCTGCATTCAAAATATATTTGGTGGACGTAGGTCTGCTACGTCGTCTGGCGCAGTTGGCGCCTACAGCATTCGGTGAGGGCAATCGTTTATTTACTGAATTCAAAGGTGCATTGACCGAAAACTATGTATTGCAGACCTTGATCACACAGTTTGAAGTGCAGCCTCGCTATTGGTCACAAAATAATCCACCCTATGAAGTGGACTTTCTGATACAACGAGACAATGACATATTCCCCATTGAAGTCAAATCAGAAACAAATTTGGCAAGCAAGAGTCTCAGAAAATTCAAGGAAATATTTCCAGACAAGGTGCGGCTCCGCATCCGGTTCTCACTTGACAATCTGAAGCTAAATGATGATGTGCTGAACATACCGCTGTTTATGGCAGACCAGACAGATCGCTTGATTGGGCTGGCATTGGAACAGAGAAAATAATATGTGCTATAATTCTTAATACTTATGTAATTTGACATTTTGCCGTGGAGAAGGCATTATTGTCATAGTTAAAAGGGCAGGAATTATGGCATATCAGGCGCTCTACAGGAGATGGCGTCCGTCGGGCTTCGATGGTATAGTCGGGCAGGATGCTGTTGTTAAGACGCTTAAGAATCAAATAAAAGCCGACAGGATAGGTCACGCCTATCTCTTTTGTGGTACAAGGGGCACGGGCAAGACCTCGGCAGCCAAGATATTTGCCAAGGCGGTCAACTGCCCTCACGCCAAGGAGCATGACGGAAGTCCGTGCAATGAATGTGATACCTGCAAGGCGATATCTGACGGCAGGGCGCTGAATGTATTCGAGATAGATGCGGCATCCAACAACGGCGTCGACAATATCCGTGACATACGTGAGCAGGTGGAGTATCCGCCGGTCACCGGCCGCTACAAGGTCTATATCATAGATGAGGTACACATGCTCTCAACGGGAGCATTCAACGCATTGCTCAAGACCTTGGAGGAACCGCCGGCATACGTTATATTCATACTTGCGACGACGGATCCGCAGAAGCTGCCCGCGACCATCTTAAGCCGCTGTCAGCGCTATGATTTCAGACGCATCACCAAGGGACAGATTACCGAGCATCTTAAAGCAATAGTCGGACGCGAGGACGCCAAGGTCGAGGACAAGGCGCTTGCGTATATAGCTGAAGCGGCGGACGGCTCGATGAGAGACGCGCTCAGCATCTTGGATCAGTGCCTTGCATACCATTATGGCGAGGGTCTGACTTATGCGCATGTGTTAGACATCTTGGGCGCGGCTGACGACAGTATATATTCAGAGCTGTACGGCAGGATACTCAGCTCAGATGCCGAGGGCTGTTTGGAGCAGACGGCGCGTCTTATCAACGAGGGTTGCGAGCCGTCCCGCCTTATCAACGACCTCATCATGTATCTACGCAATGTTCTCTTAGTTAAGAGCATGGGCAATAACGAGCTCTTGGAGCTCTCCGAGGAGCGTTATGAGCGCATGAGGCATGATGCCGAGCTTGCCGGAAATGATACAGTGATACGGATTATACTTGCGCTCTCAGAGCTCGCCAACCGCACACGTTTCTCGACGCAGAGACGTACGGCGCTGGAGGTAGAGCTGATACGCTTGTGCAGCGGAGGGGCGCGAGGGCTTAGACAGACAACGGAAGATGTGACTGCGCAGCAGTATATAAATACACGCTCTGCAGCTCTGTCACAGTCAGAAAATGCACAGGTGGCAGTAACACCGCAGTCTGACGGTATCAGGGCGAGAGTGGTCACTGAGCGAGAGGCGCAGACCGATAGAGCCGGAGCAAGGGAGTTAAGCGCGCACGAGACGCAGACATACAGCAGCGCGGCAGGAAGAGCCAATATAGAAGCCTCGCCATATACAGACGGAAGAGATGCATATAATGATGCGCTGAGCAATGCAGGCAGCGCCAAGATAAGCATATCGCTTAAGAATATGTCTGCGGCAGATGCCGGCGCACAGACAGACGCTCACGGGTCCGCATTTGCAACAGACGCACAGGCAGAGCAGGTCGCAGAGACGACACCGTGGTTGGCTGGGTCTGTGTACTCAGCAGAGACAGCATCGCAGTCAGCTGAGTCGACGCTTCCCGTGGAGACAACATCACAGTCAGCTGAGTCGACGCATCCCGAGGAGATTGCATCGCAGTCAGCTGAGTCGACGCATCTCACAGAGACGGCATCAGAGCCAGCAACGGCGCATCCCGCGCAAGAGGCACATAGCAACACACAGAGCGGCGCAGACGATATATGCGACAAGCTCAGACAAAACTGGGGCTTACTAACTTCCGGACTTTCGTCATCCAACAGGCCGCTTTTTAACGGCGTACTGATTAAGGAAGAAAACGGCAGGATAGCGCTGGTGTTCGGCAATCAGCTGAACTTCCGACTTGCCTCGAAGAATCCGGAGAACGGACTCGCCAAGCTGCGGGACATAGCGCAGGAGAAGCTTGGCATAAGCGTGACATTTACAGCACGCGCAGCCAAGCCCGGAGAGGTAAGCACCGAGAGACCGAGAGCAACACAGGAGGAATTGGCGAAGATCAATTTCCCGATAAGTATAGAGGACTGATATTATGGCTAAAAGAGGCGGTTTTGGCGGCATGGGTATGCCGGGCAACATGAACAATATGCTTAAGCAGGCTCAGCGTATGCAGAGACAGCTTGAGGAGCAGCAGAAGGCGATGGAGGAGCAGGAGTTTACCGGCACCGCAGGCGGCGGTGCGGTAAGCATTACCATGACAGGTAAGAGCAGTGTTACCAAGGTGACGATAGACCCGGAGGCCTGCGATCCAGAGGATGTTGAGACGCTCGAGGAGCTCGTCATGCTCGCATTTAATGATGCCCAGTCCAAGATAGGAGCTGCCAATGAATCCGCTATGGGTAAATTCGGCGGACTCGGCGGTCTCGGAGGACTCTAAGCTTGGAATACTATGGTTCTGACATAAGCCGACTCATAGATTCGCTCGCATCGCTGCCCGGCATAGGCAAGAAAAGTGCGCAGAGACTGGCATTTCACATCATTGCCATGCCCAAGGAGCAGGTCAAGGCAGTAGCTGACTCTATGATAGAGGCAAGGGAGCATGTGCATTTTTGCAAGAGCTGCTGCACCATAACTGACGGCGAGGTCTGCCCTATATGCGCAAGCCCAAGACGTAATCACAGGCAGATTATGGTCGTGGAGAATTCTCGCGACTTGGCAGCGTACGAGAAGACAGGCAGGTATGATGGTGTATATCATGTCTTGCAGGGCGCGATATCTCCCATGCTCGGAGTGGGGCCTAATGACATCAAGCTCAAGGAGCTGCTGCTCAGACTTCAGGACGAACAGGGCGAGGCAGCAGTCGATGAGATTATTATTGCTACCAATGCCTCGGTCGAGGGAGAGAGCACGGCGATGTATATCGTGAAGCTGGTCAAGACCTTGGAGCTGCCGATAAGGATTACGAGGATAGCGACCGGCGTGCCGGTAGGCGGCGACATAGAGAACATAGACGAGGTTACGCTCGAGAGGGCGCTGAGCGGACGGACAGAGATGTGATCCAGAGGGGATATTGATATATGGATAAGTACGAATTTAATCTGAAGATTGACCAGCTCAAGAAGCTTATCGGCGAGGAAGATTATGTGACGGCACTCAAGATAGTGCGCAGCATCGACTGGAACAGGGTCAGGAATACCAACCTGCTGACCTCTGCGGCAACAGTATATGAGAAAAACGACATGCTGCAGGAGGCTAAGGACATGCTCATATTGGCGTTCGAGAGGGCGCCTGTGGGCAAGCATCTCTTGTTCAAGCTTACAGAGCTGTCATGCAGGACTGGAGATCTGGACGAGGCTGAGGATTATTATCGTGAATTTCGCGCGGCGGACTCGACGGATATAGGCAATTATACCCTGCAATACATGATACTCAAGGCGCGTCACGCTCCGTACGAGAGGCAGCTTATGCCGCTGGAGCGTTACTGTGAGATTGACCCGGATGAGAAATGGCTCTTCGAGCTGGCTAATGTCTACGAGCACGCCAACCGTACGGAGGATTGTATAAGAGTCTGCGACAGGCTGGCTCTGCTCTACGGTGGCTCGAAATACGGCCTCAAGGCGCTGAGGCTTAAGTCAAGATATGCCAATCTCACCGATACTCAGAGAAATATACTCTACCCGAGGTCTGTGCCCATGCCGGCGGAGTCTGCCGAGCAGGGCTATGGCTATGACGGCGGTGAGAGTGCTGATTATGCAGATTACGCTGCAAATACGGCAGGCGACGGATATATGGCGCAGGGCGGAGCAGCACCGTATGCAGGATGCATGTCTTGGCAGGAAGAGACTTATGGCAACGGCAGTAACAATAATTATGGCTATGCCGAGGATAACAGCTACGGCGACAAGGTACAGCCTCTGTATGCAGACGCAGCTGCTTTACCGCAGGATAATTACGGATATAATGCCGGTGCACCACAGGCGGGCATATACGATGACCGCAGCTATAGTGCACCATTACGGCAGGCAGCTGCGGCAGACTATGAGGAAGGGGCGGACGTTGCACAGGCACAGGCAGATGCCGAGCTTGCAGCGCGCAGGAGTGATGCTCTTGCCGCCGAGAGATATACGGGCGAGGACGAGGATTTCGACAATTATGTAAGGATGCGTGCATCTGACGAGGGCAGACCGGCGACAGCTTCGGTAGAGTTCATAGACGGAGAGCCGAGCATACAGGAGTATCCGCGTCGCGATGAGAATGAGGGCACTCAGATGGCATTTGACTTTGGCGGCAGTGAGCCGACAGTAGTTGATGAGCCTCTGAGCAACGGACCGAGCATAGGAGATGCCACGTCACAGTCCCAGCAGTACCAGTCTGATATGACAGCCACAGCACAGCAGGGCGCTATTCCACAGACTATGGTGCAGAGTTCGGATGCAGTCGCGGCAGCAGTCGGGGCAGCAGGTAACGCAGCAGCCAATACTACAGCAACAGCGGTCAATGTAGTGGCGGGCACAGCTTATAATATGGCGACGGCAGCTGATACAGGTATGGCAGCAACGACAGCTACAGCGGGACTTGGCACAAATGCAGCACAAGCAGGTGCAACAGCGGTCAATGCTGCGACAGCCGCAGCTTACAACACGCTTGCAACGGCGCAGGGTGCTCAGGCACAGATGGCAGGTGGTGCTGTACAGCAGACAGCTGCCACCGGCTCAGCGCAGACTGTAGGCACAGTTGGAACGGCACAGGGAGTGCAGGGCACAGGTACACAGCCTGCTGCATATACTGAGAGCGCGCAGCCACAGCCTACACAGTACGCCGCACCGAGCACACAGTCAGCGCCAGCTACGGCACCAAATGCACAGCCGCAGGTCGCACAGCCGACACCGGCAGCAGCACAGAGCGCGCAGCGTCCGCTGGTACCGTATCATCAGCTCAAGGCAGCGACTCCTGTCAAGAGCCTGCATATGATAGTTGAGGCGGACACTGCCGCCGACGGACTCACCATAGCCATAGACGAGCTTAAGAATCTCCACGAGGAGCACAATATAAGCCATGAGTCTGTCAAGACCTCAGCCGACAAGCTCAACAAAATCGGCATAAACGAGGCAATTATAAACAGAGTAAGCGGCAGAGACTTTGTCATCGAGCACGCGGGAGCACTTACCAAGGAAAATATCGATGCACTGTATTCATTTATATGCTCAGACAAGACAGGCGCGATAGTAGTGCTCATAGACACTCCGGACGGACTCGACCGCATTGAGGAACTCAAGCCTGAGCTCTTCGATATCTGCGATTATATCTCGGATGTGGACGACGAGGCAGAGGACAACACAAGCCGTGATGCCAAGGTACTAAACGGCGTAAGCTTAAGACAGACAGGTCCTGCCAAGGAGGATGATGCAGATGAATCCTATGACGACGGGCTTGAGGATGAGCCCTACGATGAGGAGGATGACGAGGATATAAGCCGTGAGACAAGCGCTCGCAGGAGGAGACAGGAAGCGGAGCCAACAGAAGAGGACAGGCGACCGACTCCCATCAAGCGTTCCAACGGCAAGGTGAGCGCGGAGCGTTTCAACAATATCAGAGAGGTCAAGCCTGAGCGCGCCGATCACCAGCTGGAGATAGAGGATTTTGCGCAATATTGTGCACAGTATGCGGCATCCATAGACTGCAGCATTACCGGCACAAGTATGCTGGCTCTCTACGAGCGCATAGAACTGATGGAGGAGAACGACATCCCACTCACCAAGACCAACGCCGAGCAGCTCATAGAGGAGGCAGCGGACAGAGCGGAGAAGCCGCCCTTAGGTAAGCGCCTTACCGGCATGTTTAAGTCCAAGTACGACAAGAACGGTCTGCTCATACTTAAAGAGGAAGACTTCATTTATTGATGGAGAGATTTAATGAGATTATAGAGCTCCTGCACTCGCGGTATCTGCCCGAGGCGGAGCTCATTGTAAAAGATAATATTGTATT
>CAVHZK010000061.1:0-10472 GCA_963640215.1 bacterium
CTATTACGTTCTTGATTAGAGCCAAGCTTAGCTCTCCTCATTTGTTTGTTTTCTTATAAGTTTAATTTTCCAGCTTTACAAGAAGGATATAACAAAAAGGAGAGCTGAGTCTCCACAGCCCCCTCACTTAAGCCTCACCGGCCTCACTGCCATCTCCCACGCCTCAACCAGCCTGTCCTCGCTGTCATAGCATAGCTTGAGTGAAAACGGTTCATGCCTGTCCTGCAACAGGTAATCCAGCATATACCTATCGCCCTCCCAGAGCTCTAAGTCTGTCAATATCCTGTTCTTCTCCACCCATGCAAATATGCCCTCGTCGCACTCCGGCAACGGCAGACAGCTTGCTGTATCAGCATCGCCTGTCTGTCCTTGCTGCGCGGTATTAAACTTTATCGCATTTACCGCATCAGTCGTATGCTGCTTACCTGTTTCATCTGCAGCATCAGCCGCTGCCGACGGTATCTCAAACTCCTTGCTCGTATAGGTGAAGATATACTCCGGTTCCTTATCCGCATACACAAAGGTAATCAGCCCTCTGTATCTAAAGCCTGTGAGTACAAAGCCTGTCTCCTCCCTTACCTCGCGAATCAAACATTCCTCGGGGTTCTCTCCTATCTCTAATTTGCCTCCGACTCCTATCCATTTTCCCTTGTTGACATCCTCATGCTTCTTGACCCTGTGGAGCATGAGATATTTGTCGTCCTGTTCTATGTAGCAAAGTGTCGTAAGTGTCGTGTGCATGATATAGTCCTTTGTTTCAGCTGACTTAAGCCGCAAAGACTTGTGATGCCATGCTGAGACGGCATACAGCAGTCTGCCGGGCTTCGTGGTGAGCTTCATATTTGTAGTGTTGAGTGAAGGTCATCTGCATCTAAACGGTGCCCATTAGTCTATCTGCACAGCTTGGCTATGGCAAGTGCATATATGACAGCAGCGTCCTTCAGCTCGCTTATAAGCATATACTCGTCAGCTCCGTGCATGTGTGTGTCTGTAGTTTCTCCAACCGCACCAAAGGCTACACCGTTCTTGAGCTCATGAACATAGGTGCCGCCGCCTACTGCCATGCAGCAGCCCTTCCTGCCTGTTACACTCTCGTAGCAGCTAAGCAAGGTCTGCACAAAATCGCTGCTGCTGTCCACTGCATGTGCACGAACCAAGCTATGCTGATACTCAAAGCCCGCCGCTTCTATCCTTGTCCTTATCTTGGACGCGCTGTCTATGTCTGGCTCCTCTGCCTTGATGCAGGTCCTTGCGTCGAACTTAAGGACCATCCCTTGCTCGTCTGCTGTAAATATGTCCGGCGATATGGTAGTCTTGCCAGCAACTGCATCCTCACAGGCAGCACCGATTGCTGCTCCGTCATGGTCGCCGTATGGGAAAAGTGTTGCAAGCTTTGTTATAGCCTGTCCGAAGCTCTTGTCTATATATCTGATTTTTGAGAGTATAGCCAACATAATTGTCAATGCGTTTACTCCCTTATCCGGAGTCGAGGCATGGGCGCCTGTTCCGGATATGCTTAAATGCACTTCACCTGTCCGGCATTGCTTTATATTATAGGCAAACTCTGCAACGGTTTTGGCTTTGACTTGGAGCACAAGCTCCTCTAAAGCCTCTGCTCCTATACCGGCAAGGCAAGCCTCCGCCTTGTCCGGCACTATATTTATAGTATGACCCGATGAACAGGCTATGAGCCTTGCTCCTAACTCTGAGGAACTGCTGCAACCCGAGCCTTGCGCTGCATTTGTATGCTGCTTGCTTTCCTGTGCTTTCTCAACTGTCTCATCATCAGATCCTGTGCTTGTGCACATACAAGCCTCCGACCCGGACAAAGATCCACTCATAGCAGCCTGCGGATTGCTCCAGCTCACAGTGCCTGCGATTCGCCCCTTTTCCACATTGATGACAGGAAACTCCGCGTCGGGACTAAAGGTCATCGGAGCCTCATGCTCGACGCTGTAATAATGCTCTATATCGCTGCTGCCAGCCTCCTCATCTGAACCTAATATCAACCTGCAATTGTGGCTTAAAGGTATATTAAGCTCCCTGACAGCTCTCATGGCATACAGGGCAGCAATGGCAGGCCCCTTGTCATCAGAGCTTCCTCTGCCGTATATTGCACCGTCTCGTATCACCGGCGCATACGGGGTGCATACAGTCCATCCGTCACCACCCGGCACTACATCCATGTGAGCCAATATATCAAGCTGTGGCGCATATGCTGTCATATCCGCACTTATAACTCTGTTGTCATATACCTTGGTAGCAAAGCCGTAATCCTCGCAGAGCTTACGTGTTGCCATCAGTGCCTCATAAGCTCCTGCGCCGTAAGGCTTATCTGGCTCTGCCATAGCTTGCTCGGAGTTGATGCTTATAAGTGTGGCGAGATCAGAGAGCAGCTCCTCCTCGTGTGCATCTATATAATCTGTAATAAGCTGTTTTAGTCTCTCATCAGTCATCTGCGCTGTCTCCCTCTATCTGTCATCCTTCAACACCTTTAAGAAAAGCGGCCATGCCTGCGTGTTCGCAGGTGCCACATATAATAAAAGCACGGATTGCTACGCACCAACGTACCCCCGCAACACCTATAGAGCAAAGAGCCCGACGTCTGTCGACGTCGGGCTCAAGCAATTATCTCTTTACTACTCGTACTCTCAGCATGTCGTCGACGTGCTTGAATTTGTCAATGACCTCTGACTCAAGCTTGGAATCGAAGTCCATGATAGTATATGCGTACTCGCCCTTGCTGGCGTTCTGCATGTTCTGGATGTTGTATCCCGCCTCACCAACTATAGCTGTGAGCTGACGGAGCATGTTGGGTACATTCCTGTGCAGGAAGGCAAGTCTTGACTCCGCCTTGCATACGCCCGCATTCACATCTGGGAAATTGGCTGAATGCAATATATTGCCGTTATCGAGATAGTCCTGCAGTTCCTCTACAGCTAACTTGGCGCAGTTGTCCTCTGCCTCTGCCGTAGATGCTCCAAGATGCGGTATGACTACAGTATTCTTCATCTTGACCGTCTTTGTTCCAGGGAAATCGCACACATACTTTGCGACCTTGCCGCTCTCTAGTGCCTCTGCTATATCGTCCTCATTTACGACGAACTCACGTGCAAAGTTTAATATCCTGACGCCGTCCTTCATCTTGGCGAAGCTTACCTTGTTCAGCAGGTCTCTGCTCGAGTCGGTAGCCGGCACGTGCACAGTGAAATAATCGCAATTATCATAGAGCTCATCCATGCTCTCGGCGTGATGCACCTCCTTGTTGAGTCTCCATGCCGAATTGACCGAGATATATGGGTCATAGCCATATACTTCCATGCCGAGGTTAGAGCACATATTGGCAACAAGTATACCTATGGCGCCAAGTCCTACCACGCCCAATTTCTTGCCTATTACTTCATTGCCTGCAAATGCTTTCTTCTCCTTCTCTGTGCGAGCCGCTATAGTCTCGTCGTCCGCATTGGCCTTGACCCACTCGATGCCGCCTACTATATCACGGGATGCGAGCATAAGAGCTGTGAGCACAAGCTCCTTAACCGCATTGGCATTGGCTCCGGGTGTATTCATAACTACTATGCCATGCTCTGCGCATTTATCTATGGGGATATTATTAAGTCCGACCCCGGCACGCGCTATAACTCTCAGACACTCTGGAAACTCGATGTCGTGCATCTTCTGCGACCTCACGAGCACACCCTGCGCCTCGTTAAAATCCTTGGTGAAGCTATATCCGTCTCTGAACTCTCTGAGGCCGAAATCGCTTATATTATTCATTAAATATATCTTTCTGTCCTTCATAATTATCTGCCTTCTGTATAAATTTAGCTGCCTGCATATTTGCAAGCTCTCCGTTTAGTAAACTCCCATACCTACGAATTGCAGGCACCACACAGTACTAAGGCGACGGATTACCTCTCGCTTACGCGTGCTCGCAATCCTGCCCATCATCGCTTACACGTGCTTCTTCTCAAAGTCCTCCATGACGCTGACTAACTTTGCCACTCCCTCATAAGGCATGGCATTGTAGATGGAAGCTCTCATGCCGCCCACTGTTCTGTGACCCTTGATATTCTTGAGTCCATTCTCGCCGCATACAGCGATAAACTCCTTGTCTAAGTCCTCATCACCGGTGATAAAGGGAACATTCATAAGCGAACGCGAATCCTTGCGCACCGTGCCCTTGAAGAGCTTGGAGCTGTCGAGGTAGTCATAGAGTAGAGCTGCCTTCCTCTCGTTGCGCTCCTTCATGGACGTCAGTCCGCCGTTTCGCTTAATCCAGTTAAACACCTTGCCGCATACATAGATAGCCCAGGTGTTAGGGGTGTTATACATAGAATCATTGTCAGCCTGAGTCTTCCATTTCAGCATGGTAGGCGTGCCGGGCAGACATTCGTCAGTGATAAGATCTTCTCTGACTATCGAAATAACAAGTCCCGCAGGTCCTGCATTTTTCTGCACTCCCGCATATATTACGCCGTACTTGGACACATCGAGCGGCTCCGATACAAACATGGATGACACATCTGCAACAAGAGTCTTGCCCTTGGTGTCGGGGAGCTTAGAGTAGCGTGTGCCGTAAATAGTATTATTCTGGCAGATATATACGTAATCTGCGTCCTCGGATATCTCCAGGTTGTCAAGCTCAGGTATATACGAAAATGTCTTATCCTCAGAGGACGCTATGACATGTACAGTGCCGAATATCTTGGCTTCCTGTATAGCCTTCTTGCTCCAGTTGCCTGTGTTGATGTAATCTGCGACTCTGTTACGCATAAGGTTCATCGGCACTGCCGCAAACTGCTGCGATGCGCCTCCCTGTATGAAGAGCACCTTATAATTATCCGGAATATTCATAAGCTCTCTGAGCGTACTCTCGGTGCCGTGCAGTATATCCTCGAAGTCCCGGGATCGGTGGCTCATCTCCATCACTGACATGCCGGAGGATCCGTATTCCAATAACTCATCCCTGATCTCCGACAGCACCTCTTCCGGCATAACCGCAGGTCCCGCACTGAAATTGTACACTCTGCTCATTTCCTTTACTTCCTTTCATATATGATAACAAGGTCAAGAGTGATAAGAATTGAACCCCAAGCTAAGCTTAACGAACAAGCTATGCACCTGTGACCCGTGTAATCGTTATTAGTTTAACAGTATAGGCTTAATCATACGTGAATGCAAGAAGATATTGCATCATTGGCACTGTCTGCAATGTCGCGTGCCAATATGCTGTGCTGTCCTTTAAGTTCCGCTGCTATACAGCCTGCTCTGCCGTGAAGATATACGGCTGTCGGAATGCCGCCCGAGGTATTGCCCTTAAATACGGCAGTTATACCCGCGATAAAGCCGCAGAGCACATCGCCGCTTCCTGCCTTCGCCATGGCTCCGCAGCCGCTGTCTATGACAAGCGGTGCCCAAGAAGGATCCGCCACCACCGTCACGGCGTCCTTGAGCACCACAGTTATGCCATATTTTGCCGCATAGTCTGCCGCAAGCTCTCTGCGTCGTTCCTTGATATCTGAAATGCTTAAGCCCGTAAGTCTCGACATCTCGCCTATATGCGGTGTGATGACCGTATGCGGACAAAGGCCAAAGAGCTCCGTCAGGTGCTTATCTGCTATGATATTCAGTGCATCCGCGTCATATATAACAAGTGACTTTGACGACAGGTGTTCGGATACATCGTGGCTCGTCAACATCTGCATAAGCTCTACTGCCTCGCTGCCTGTTGATAGCCCTGAGCCTATAGAGATTAGGTCTGCCCAGTCAAGGCTTGATATGAGCGCAGCCTTGTCTATACTGCCGTCTGCTGCCTCCCTGCTCTGATACATTGCCTCCGGGAGTGTTGTCTGTAATATAACTCTATTGCACTCCGGACCTAATACCTTGACCATGCCTACGCCTGTACGAAATGCGGCAAGAGAGCTTAGGTATGCTGCACCGGACATGCCACGGCTTCCGCCTATGACGAGGAGCTTGCCGTAGTCGCCCTTATTGGCGTCCTTGTCTCGAGTCACGAGAAGGTGGATATTGTCATCTATAATCTTGTCTATCGTCCTCATATTGTCGTATACCTCGCGAACTCATCTGACTGGAAGCTGCGCCTTAGACATTCAGGGTTTTGCACGTAGAATTTAGAACTTAGCACGTAGAACTTAGCATTTAGCACGTAGAACTTAGCATTTAGCATTTAGCATTTAATATTCAGCATTTAGCTTGTGTCAAGTGTAGTTCCACGATGTGGTCTCTGCCGGACATGGCTCTCAGCTCATACCCGTCTTGCAACTACGCTTCTCCACTCTCCCTTGGCATTTATACTGAGTATCTCCCAATTGAGATTGGCGGTAAATGCGTTTCTTACCTCATCTGCCTTGGTATCTATGATGCCGGAGGTAATAAATATACCGCCCTTCCTTATGAGAGAGTCCACATTTCCCTCTCCTGCCAATTGTACTATGACCGGCGCAAGTATATTGGCGATAACTACGTCATAGCCACTTGGCGCATCCTGTTTAAGCTTAGAGATTACGTCCTCATCTCCGAGGACGTTTCCTATTATGAGCCTGAATTCATCCTCTCCTATGCCGTTTGCCGCTATATTGTCCATAACTGCCGGAGCGCACATCTCATCAAGCTCGGTAGCTGTTGCCTTGCCCGCGCCAAGCTTCAATGCACCTATGCCCAATATACCGCTGCCTGTGCCTATATCCAATACGCTGTCGCCGTCCTTGATATATGACTTCAATGCCGCCAGGCACAGCTGAGTAGTCTCATGTGAGCCTGTGCCAAATGCCGTACCCGGATCTATCTCTATGAGCTTAATATCTCCGTGCTCAAGCTCTGCCATGAGCTCCGCCGGTATCTCCTCCCAGCTTGGCTTGATGAGGAAGTCATCTATCCTGATAGGCTTAAAGAACTGCTTCCAGTTATCACGCCAGTCTGTATCCTCTGTTGTGCCCTCTTCAATGCGACCCTCGCCTATGTCCGTGAACCTGCTCATGTCATCAAGCTCTGTCTCTATCGTCGACAGGAGCTTAGCTATCTCTGCCTCTGACCATATCTTGTCGTCTATAGTATATGAACGGTCTTCTGTGCTGCGCTTGCCGCCCGCGGCTGCCTCCTGTACTCCCTGCTCGTCAATGCCTGCGTTAGCTGTACTGCCTTGGCTATGTGCACCATCTGCTACTGATGCCTTATTTCCGGACTGTATACGTTCTTTTTCATTCTCTGCGAGTTCAGCTTTAACTGCGCCGTCTCCGTCCTCGTCAGGTAGTCTCAAGAAGAAGCTCAGCTTAGAGCTTCCGTCATCTGCCGGCAGCTCCGGCAGTATATCTATGAACATGCCCTTGGTGTCTGCCTCAGACAATGGCACATTGTCCTCTATCTGCACTCCCTCTACACCATTTTCATTGAGCATGAGACTGATCAGATCCTCGGCCTCGGTTGTCGTATATATGGTATATTTCTTCCATTTCATGGCTCGTATGCCTTTCTGTTATACATAAAATACTTGATGATCCTGCCCTAGTATATACAGGCAGCATACTTAATAGGTACGGATTGCTCCCTGCTATGCACTCCCCTAAGCTCCTCTAACGAGGTGTCAAAATGAACAATAATTACTTTGACCCAAATGTTGTTAATATGTTAGGATTATAAATGTTGTTAAAAGCTGTTTTGGCAATAGGAAATACATAGATACTGCGCACTGCGCGGTCCCGCTTTATATTACACAAAGTCTATAGCTTAATCAAGGAGTGCCCATGAACAACCCCAAGAACAACCCCGTATTGTTTCAGAATTTCAGGAAGCACATGTATAAGGTGCTTGACGCATTGCACTGCATCATATCAGTGACTATAGTTGCGGCAATAATCATAACCCTATGGAGTCTGCCGCAGCAGCTCATGCGCTGCTCAGATGTTGAATCCAAGAGTCTCATCACCTTCCTTGAGTATATTATCAATATCATTATCGCAGCTGAGCTGGTACATGTGCTGCTGCACCAGTCCCTGGATACCATCGTTGAGATACTTACACTTGCATTGACAAGAGAGCTTATATTGCAGCCCATGCACACTTATGAAATATTCATAGGCATAGCCGGTATAGCACTGCTCTTTGCCGTAAGAAAGTTCCTCTTCGTGTCCGGCAAGGACAGGGAGCGTACATCCAAGACTATGACTACGTCCGGCGACGAGCCGGATGCGGAGGAAAATGGAGGCATCCAAGCCGTCGAATGAGTGCGCTTGAATGGGTATGCGCTGGCGCCACGTATAATAAAAGTACGGATTGCCAAGTATCTATGCGTCCTTGCGTGCAAGCACGCAGCCTGCATAGCCGTTTGGCAACACTTACGTAATCTAAAAGTACGGATTGCTACGCGCTTACGCGCTCTCACAACACTTTTATAGAAAGACTGCGGTTGACCCTTACAGTCACCGCAGTCCTTTCATATCATATATCTTATTGCCGCACGACGCGGCGAGAGCTTTCAGCTCATAGCATCTAAGCATTCATCCAGATGCGACAGGTTCTAAAACTCTACCACGCCCTCGCGAACCCTATTATCATTTGGCTCAAAATAGACATGCTTATATGCCTCTATATCGAGCGGCGGATAGTCATCCGTCCAGTCTGATACAATCAATCCGTTCTGCTTGATAAGTATATCGTAGAGTATGGCATAGGTTACACCATCATCGCCCTTCTCGATAATAGTCGAATACGGCAGAGTCTTGTGGTAGGTAAGATGATTGCCATTATACTCAAAATGGTATCCGCATCTCATGCGGCAGCCGTCAAGCCCCTTATAGTTAAAATAATGCTTGAGATCCTTAAGTATATGGTCATTGGACTCTTCGTAGAGATTCTCCGGCGTAGTCTCGGTATAATCATATCTAAACTGTATCGGTATCTTGTACTCTCCGAAGCGATCTGCATACGCCGGCAGATGCTCTGTCGGATAATGCTTGTAGAGCACACAGTTGACGCGCTTGGGCGTAGGTATCTTGGCCAAGACCTCATCTGGCGACTCCTGTACGTATTTCTGCATGTGACGCGATATGTTGAAGCAGCTTATCTTGTGCTTGTTCTTCTCTGCAAATGCGAGCATCTCCTCGGCAGTATAATCATTCATAACCGGGAAGGTCGTATTGATGAAAAGCCTGTGAGTAGTCGGTATGCAGTCTATCATAGCCTGAAGGGACTCTAAATTGGCCATAGGCTCCCCGCCTGTGAATACAAAATCGCAGCGCGGTGTGATAGAGTCCATGAGTCTTATGCTGTCACAAATCTTCTCAAGGCTGAAGCCGTGCATGTCCGCATATTCCTGCTTGTTGATACAGAACGGACAATTATTATTGCAGTCATACGGCACAAATACTGTGACCGTAGCTCCGCCCTCTCTTGTCTTATATGGATACTGTGCCAATGTGTCTTCCTCTTTGGATAAAAATAGCATCTGCTGTGTATCTATTGCCCTGTGCGAGCATACTCATATAAGCTCGTCCCACAGCAACGCTGTCAAAGTATAACAAAGTTTCTACCGCCCCGCAAGAATAGTTTTGCTTTTAACAAAGTTAGAAAAAGGCCGTTCCATTTAAGAAACGACCTTTTCGTATATCTCTATGCAGAGACTAATTAAGCTATTTACACCGCGGAAGGTTTGTCAAGCTGTGACCGTACCACTATGCCAGCCGCATTCCGCTGCGGCTGTTTCATCCACCGGCAGCTTATTATCAAGCCGTCTGGAACAGATGAATAATCTTCTTGGGACACTTCTCGGCGCAGATACCGCAGCCTACGCACTTGGCGTAATCGATAACTGCAACGTCTCCGTCCATAGCTATAGCCTGCTGCGGGCAATTCTTCACGCAGAGTGTGCAGCCTATGCAGCCGACCTTGCAGACATCCATAACTGCCTTGCCCTTGTCCTTGTTAGCACAGTTGACTCTGTACTTGGACTTAGCCGGTACAAGCGTGATGAGCTTGCGCGGGCAAACCTTGATACATGCCTGACAAGCAGTACACTTGGACTCATCAACTACAGCAATACCGTCAACTATGTGCATAGCATCGAACTGACATGCCTTGACGCATGAACCATGACCTAAGCAGCCGTAGTTACATGCCTTGTCTCCCGAGCCCGGAACCGGTCCCAAGTTATTGCAGTCGTCCGGACCGGAGTAATTATATCTCTTGGGTGCATCAGCACAGGTGCCTGAGCATTTTACGAATGCAACCTGCTGCTCGGCACTTCCTGCCTCTACTCCCATGATGGCAGCAATAGCATCCCAGCACGGCTTCTGTCCTACGGGGCAGGCACTTACAGGAGCCTCGCCCTCATTGATAGCCTTGGCACAGCCATCGCAGCCCGGATATCCACAGCCTCCGCAATTATTACCCGGCAGGGCCTCACGGATAGCTGCCTCTCTCTCATCGATCTCAACCTTGAACTTCTCACCGAA
>CAVHZK010000062.1:0-7526 GCA_963640215.1 bacterium
GCTCATAACCGTGTGGAGATACCACACGGTTATGAGCATAGCACTCGTATGGCTTGTATTTCAGCTGGCAGTAAAGGTAGTAGGGCCCTTCAATCAATGGGTGCAATATCCCTTGCATCTGTGCTTTGCACTTGTCATGGTATTCATGCTCAATCCGGAGGCAGACCGCAAGGGCGAGCGTATATGGTGGATGTATGACATATTGCTGATAGGTTCGGTGCTGATAGTCCTCTGGTATTTCCTGTCCAATGCAGATGAGCTTACCGCAAGAGGCGGAAGGGCAGCTATCTTCACGGACACTGACGGATTCGTGACTATACTGATGACTGCAGTGCTGCTCGAGGCAGTACGCCGGGTGGTCAGCAACTCGCTCTTTGTGATATTGATTATATTTATGGGATATGCTTGGTTCGGAGTATATATACCGGGCAAGCTCCATCACATAGGTCTAAGCTTCAGCGCATTCTGCGAGGCTGTCATGTTCGACAGAAATGGCGTATTCGGAGCGCCGCTCAAGGCCTCGCTTAATACACTGTTCTACTTCCTTATATTCGGCAAATTCTTCGCGAGCTGCGGCGGCGGTGCCGTGCTCATGGATATAGGTCTCAAGCTGTCGAGCAAGCTCACCGGAGGACCCGCCAAGGCTGCCGTTATATGCTCGGGGCTCATGGGTATGGTCTCAGGCTCTGCTGTTGCCAATGTATCCGGCACCGGTGTCTATACCATACCGATGATGAAGAAATCCGGATATACGCCGGAGGAGGCGGGCTCCTTCGAGTCGCTGGCATCTACCGGCGGTCAGCTCATGCCGCCCATCATGGGAGCCAGCGCATTTATAATGGCAGAGATACTCGGAGTCAGATATATCAAGATAGCCGAGATGGCAGTACTGCCCGCACTTGCTTATTTTACTGCCGCATTCATGGTGGCGCATCTGGTATCAGCCAAGAGACATATAGGCAGACACAGCGACCTCTACGTGGACGACAAGCCTATACTGCCGCGTCTGTACAGGCTTGCACCGGTAGTCGTATTGGTAGTCCTCTTGGTTAAGGGATATTCATTTTCAGGAGCAGCTGTTATATGCACCTTGCTCTCGATAGTCATAAGCTTAGTTGCCAAGGAGACACGCATGAGTCTCGAGGGCTACTCGGCTATACTGCTTGACGGAGTACGTCATTCTGCCAATATAGCCGTGCCGACTGCGGCCTGTGGTCTGATGTGCGGAGTGGCAGTTAAGACTGAGCTGGCATATCGCATACTCGCTATATTTCAGGACTTCAGCGAGCTCAGAGTGCTGCTCATAGTGGCAGCCATCTGCCTGCTGCTCGGCATGGCGCTGCCCACCATAGCCTCGTATCTCATCGCATATACTTTGTTCATGCCTGCCATCAGGGTATTCGGCATAACCGAGACTGTTGCCAACATGTTCCTGTTCTACTTCGGAGTTGTGGCGCAGATTACGCCGCCCGTCTGTCCGGCGTCCTTCACGGCGGCGCGCATAGCAGGCGCCAATGCATGGAAGACCGGTTGGAAGGCATACTCGTATGCGGCGGTCACATTTATAGTACCATTTATGTTTATACAGAGACCCTCGTTGCTGATACACAGCAGCATGAACGAGATAATTATCGCGGTGGTTCTCTTGTTTATCTCCATGTACTGGCTTGCCGGCGGCATAAGCGGGTACCTGTTGCGGGAAATGAATGTCTTGGAGAGAGTGTTATTCATGGCGGCTGCCGTACTGATAGTCGTACCGCTCAAGAACGCAAGCCTCATGCCCTGTATTATCGGCATATCGATAGGCACGGCGATGACACTGTACTGTTTACTGAGGAGACTTATAGCAAGATGATTAAGGCTGTATTTGTAGATATAGATAACACTTTATTGGACTTTGACGCTTATGTGCGTGAGATAATGGGGAGAGGCTTCGCACATTTTGGGCTTAAGCCCTATGAGCCGTACATGGAGCAGATATTTCATACTGAAAATAATAAGCTCTGGGACAGCATTGAGCGCGGCGATATTACTCTGCCCGAGCTAAGGCAGACGCGCTGGAACAAGATATTCAAGGAATTGGATATTGATTTTGACGGGCCGACCTTTGAGCATTATTTTGTAGAAGAGATATTGGATAGTGCGATACCGGTTGAGGGCGCATACGAGCTGCTCGAGGGACTTAAAGGGCGCGTGCTGCTCTGTTCAGCAAGCAACGGACCCTACAATCAGCAGATGCATCGCTTGGGGAAGGCAGACATGCTTAAGCACCTTGATGCCAATTTTATCTCTGATGATATAGGGCACAGCAAGCCCGCAACGGAGTTCTTTGATGAGGCATTTAAGAGACTGAAAGAGAAATACGGGGTATCACTCAAACCGCATGAGACTCTCATGTTAGGAGACTCGTTAAGCTCCGACATGAAAGGCGGTGTCGGTTACGGCATGAAGACCTGCTATTACAGGCACAATCATACAAGAGACATCCCGGACAATCTGAGTTCCAAGATAGATATGACGGCAGACAGCCTATTAGAGGCGCTGAGCAAGATTAAGGAAGCCTTACAGTGAGGCTTCCTTATCAGTATACGCGCAGGCAGATACGCCTTGGGCGATAATGCGCAGGAGCTTATCCCTCGCTATCCTCGTCTGCGGTAGGCAGCTGCGAGGTGCAATGAGGGCAGCGCGTAGCCTCTATATCGATATCTGTCTTGCAATAAGGGCATTTCTTGGTAGTCGGAGCCTTCTCCTCATGTTTTACGCCGAGTGAAAGCAACGTGTTTATGCCGCGCATGAGGCAGAACAGTATGAAAGCCATGATGATGAAGTTGACAACTGCGGAGATGAAAGCCGCGCCGAAGCCCTTTATCTGCTCTAAGGTATAGGTCTCAGAGCCCATGACAAACTGCAATACCGGCGTGATAAAGTTGTCGGTAAGCGATGTGACTATGCCTGAAAATGCGCCGCCGATGATAACGCCGACAGCCATATCCATTACATTGCCCCTGAGTGCAAAAGCCTTAAATTCTTCAAAAAATTTCTTCATAATGATAACCCCAATCCGTCACTTTTATAATATATACACCACCTGCGTCTGCGCGGGTATTTACCCTCTGTCTGCGCGCTCCGCTTGTGTGAGATCCTTTACTACCTCGCCACCTATGATGAGCCCTGCCACACTCGGCACGAAGGCTGTGCTGCCAGGTATATCACGTCGCTCGGTGCATTTATGCTTGGCATCCGGCGGGCATATACAGTGATTGCGGCAGCTTATCGACATGTCGTCTATGGGGCGAGTCACAGGCTCCTCGGAGTATACGACCTTGAGCTTCCTTATGCCGCGCTTTTTCAGCTCGTGCCGCATGACCTTGGCGAGCGGACAGTAGCGGGTCTTATATATGTCGGCGACCTTGAACTGAGTGCCGTCCAGCTTATTGCCTGCGCCCATGCAGCTTATGATGGGCACGCCGTATTCCTGAGCCTTCATAACCAACTGCACCTTGGCAGTCACGGTATCTACCGCGTCAATTATATAGTCGTATTCGGAAAATGGAAATTCATCCGCATTTTCAGGAAGGAAGAAGCTCTTGTAGACACGCACCTCTGCATCAGGGTTAATGTCCAGCATACGCTCCTTCATCACGTCGACCTTGTATCTGCCGACAGTGGAGCGCGTGGCGATAATCTGGCGATTGAGATTAGTGAGGCACACCTTGTCATCGTCTATCAGGTCAAAGGACCTGATGCCACTCCTGACCATAGCCTCGCAGGCAAAGCCACCCACGCCGCCTATACCGAATACGGCGACGCGTGAGGCGGCAAGCTTAGCCATGGCGCTCTTACCCAAGAGCAGTTCAGTTCTTGAAAATTGATTAAGCATATAGTGATATTAAGGGCAGCGGTTTCTTTGGCATAAAAGTACGGATTGCTCCGCACTTGCGTGCTCTCGCAATCCTGCAAAACGAGTTCCACTTCGTTTCACTCGTGACGCGGCATTCGTCATAAGCCGGAACAAGCTCCGGCTTCTTCCTCATTGCTCGCGCACATTCGCATTCCGGGCTATCGCCCTACATCGCTCATGTAGGTCAGGTTGCCAAATGGCAGCGCATTCTTGTGTGCGAGCACACAGTATGCACTGCCATCCGTCAACACTTTTATGACATTATAACAAATTTTGTGATACACTGTAAACGCTTGGCTTGAGTTAGGCAAGGTCAGGCAACGGCGGTACCGAGATATAAGCTTGGAGCATTTGCAACAACAGCCACGACAGCCGTTGGGTTGAATTCTGCTCAACTGCTCAACGTGCCTGCAGTCAGCATAAATACACATTTACATTATCATCATAAACATGGACAGTACGATTCAGACTCTCAATTTTTTAATTACTACCTTTGGCCGTGACGTATTAGCGGCTCTGCTGCTCACAGCGGGACTCGTCAAGCTATTTCCCAAATGCGGCTTAAGCAAGAAATACGCTTTCATGCCCTTCTACAGGATGTATAAGCTCGCCCAATGCGCCGACATGCGTACAGAGGGACGGGTATATGTTACATTCAGCGTGGTGCGATACATATTGGTCATCATATATCTGGCGCTATTCGGAAACAGAACAGTGCTGGACAAGTACAGCGGAGGCTTGGCGGCATTCATGATGGCGGTTGCATTTATCACAGCCATCTATGCAATACGTATATATTTCGGACTGTGCCGCATATTCGGGCGCAGGAAGCTCTGGGTGTTCCTTATGTTCATAGCGCTCTGGCTGCCCATGATTATCTGGGGATGGTCATCCAAGATACAGGTCGATCCCAATGTGTTTAGGCGCATAGTTCCGGCGGCGCTCTCTGGACGTACTGAGCCCATCATACCGGAGGGACTCACCATCAACATCAAGAGCAGAAATGTCGGCAACTTCTTCAACAGGAAATGTCTGCTGCGCGACATACACATGAGTATAAAGCCGGGTCGCATGATATTGCTGCTCGGAGGCTCCGGCTCCGGCAAGACCACCTTAGTCAATGCCATAACCGGCTACGAGAAGGCCAACGCCAAGATATATCTTAATAATGAAAATGTATACAAAAACTTCAACAGATTAAAGTATGAGATAGGATTTGCACCACAGCAGGAGCTGATACGTACTAATGACACCGTGTACAGGACAGTGGCTGATGCGGCAACGCTTAGGCTGCCGGTAAGCGTGAGCAAGAGTGAGCGCTCCGAGAGAGTTGAGAAGGTATTAAAGAGCATGGGACTTGAGCCGGTGCAGGGCAATATAGTAGCCAAGCAGTCAGGAGGACAGAAGAAGAGAGTCTCCATAGCTATGGAATTTGTATCGGATCCGTTCCTCTTTGTGTTAGATGAGCCGGATTCAGGACTCGACGGCATATTGGCGAGGGAGCTCATGGAGAGATTACATGATATCTCAAGGGAGAACCGCATAGTCATAGTCATAACACATACTCCAGACAGAGTAGCTGACCTATTTGATGATGTGATAGTGCTCGCCAAGGATGCCGAGCGCACGGGAAGACTGGCGTATTACGGCACTATAGAGGGTGCCAAGAGCTTTTTTGAGAAAGACAGCATGGAGGGAATTATCAAGACTGTCAACCGCATAGAAGAGGGCGGAGACGGCAGAGCAGACGATATGGTAGAGAAGTATACGGAGGTATGTAATGGACAGGCTTAACGGCAATAGCCGTCATCGCGGCAGACTCGGACAGATACCCATATATACCGGCAAATTCTTCCGTATGTTTATATTCATGGATGACTGGAAGGTGCTTCCTATGGCGATAATCATATCGGGACTCGTGGCTCTTGTCGCCTGTCCGGATATGTTCAAGACGCAGGAGGGAACCCTGAGAGGCTCGCTTGCGCTCGTCTGCGTATGTATATGGAACGGTTTCTTTAACTCGGTGCAGGCAGTCTGCCGAGAGAGGAACGTAGTAAAGCGAGAGCACCGCTCCGGCATGTATATAAGCTCATATATAGGCGCGCACATGGTATATCAGGCATTTATGTGCCTCATACAGACAGTGATATTAGTCGTGATATGCCGTGCTGCACGTATGCAGTTTCCGGCTGAGGGCTTTATGACCAAGTGGTTCGCCCTCGATATAGGCATCACCTTTTTCCTTGTTACCTATGCAGCTGACATGATGTCGCTCTTTATATCCTGCATAGTAAGGACGACTACTGCGGCGATGACTGTCATGCCCTTCATGCTGATAGTGCAGCTCATATTTTCCGGCAGTCTGTTTCAGTTAAGCTCCGGCGCGGATGCCTTCACGGATCTCGCTATATCCAAATGGGGGCTTAACGCCCTATGCGCTCAGGCAGACTACAACAGCCAGCCCATGGTCGCGGTATGGAACCAGCTCTTTAAGTTCAGAGACTTTGAGATAGAAGGCATTAAGCCCATACAGGAGCTGACCAACTATATGTTGGACAATAATCTGGTAAATGTATTCTGCCTCAAGACCGGCGAATACAGCCGCAACGCAGACTACGTTAAGACCGTAGCCAATATCGGCAACTGCTGGCTGCACCTTATAGGCTTCGCTCTGCTCTTTGCCCTGTTGGCGATACTCATACTCCAGCGGATAGATAAGGATAAACGGTAAAGGCAGACCGATAAGGACAGACTATAGGCGCAGATTGCGGAACCGCGCGAGCGCTATAGCTTTGCTACATGTGGCGACTGATTTGAACACATTTTTGATGATATTCGTAGGGTCAAAGGGAAAAAACAGAAAACTTTGAATTGTATTTGTCACATACCTTTTCGAGCGTTTTGAAGTCGAGACAGCGCCCTTTTCCCTTATAGCAGGTATCATTAGTGCATAGAGAATAGAGTACGTTTGCCTTGTTCACGATGGCTTCTTGGCGGCTCCTGCACCAGTGTAGCTCATCAATGCAGAGTTGCTTGTAATATTTCACTTTTTCGCTATCTTTGGGGTTATTACTCAAATCCAATTTCAGCAGTTGACGCTCTGTTACCGGAATCATTAAATTGTAATTCAATACTCCAATCAAGCGCTCTTTACGATTGAAGATTTTATCAAAGTCCGCTTTTGGCTGCATTTTCAGATGCTTCTCTGTTGGATGCGAGAGCGGGATGAGATATTTTCTACCGTTACACAGAGCTATGATCCCTATATAGACACGGTGCGCTTTACCAAGTTGTGGCGATACAGACGAGACCTTGTCGTCTGCATTATGAAGCTCTCTCACATATTTTATATCTATACGATACAGATTTAGTCGTTCTTGAGCCATAGCTTCTCCAAGAAGATATGAAGTAAACTTTCATGCCTGCGTGTTTGCAGGCGCCATATATGATAAAAGTACGGATTGCTGCGCGCTTACGCGCTCTCGCAATCCTGCCTGACAAGCTCCACTTCGTTGCGCTTGTGCCGCGGCATTCGTCAGAAACTTGAGCAAGCTCCAGTTTCTTCCTCATTGCTCGCGCATATTCGCATTCCGGGCTATCGCCCTACATCGCTCATACAGGGCAG
>CAVHZK010000063.1:0-4177 GCA_963640215.1 bacterium
TCCTCAAGGTCCGCTGTCTGCTCCGCCTTCTCTATAAGCGTGAGGACATCACCCATACCGATGATGCGCGACGCCATGCGATCCGGATAGAACTCCTGCAGGTCTGAGAGTTTCTCGCCCATACCCGCATAATACACAGGCTTGCCTGTAACCGCCCTTACTGACAATACGGCACCGCCTCTGGTATCGCCGTCAAGCTTGGTAACTATGAGTCCGTCCACACCGACCTTGTCAGAGAAATCCTGTGCCACCGTCACGGCATCCTGACCCGTCATAGCATCTATGGTGAGCAAGGTGTAATCGACATGCACGTTTTCCTTGATGCTGCTTAACTCCTGCATCATCTCCTCATCTATATGGAGACGACCTGCTGTATCCAATATCAATACGCTGTAGGAATTCTTAACTGCATAATCGTAGGCGGCCTTGGCTATCTCTACGGGACTGTGCTCTGTACCAAGTGAAAATACCTCGAGTCCAAGCTGTGCGGCATTGACCTCCAGCTGCTTGATGGCTGCCGGTCTGTATATATCGCCTGCTGCGAGCAGCACCCTGCGTCCGGCTGATTTGAACTTGCCGCCAAGCTTGGCCGCTGTGGTGGTCTTACCTGCACCTTGCAGTCCTGCCATCATGATGACCGTGACCTGATTGGATGGCTTAAGCTCCAATAAAGTAGGCTCTCCGCCCATGAGCTCAACCAGCTGCTCACGCACTATCTTGATGACCATCTGCGCCGGTGAAAGGCTGTTAAGTATCTCAGCACCTATCGCCTTGCTCTCGGTCTCGCGGATAAACTGCTTCACGACCTTGAAGTTGACATCTGCCTCAAGGAGAGCCAGCTTGACCTCCTTCAAGGCCTCGTGCACATCTTCCTCACTGAGCCTGCCCTTGCCGCGCAGATTCTTGAATATATTCTGTAATTTATCGGATAGATTTTCGAATGCCATAATATAAGGTCAATCCTCAGCGTGAAGCTTCTGCTCCAAGAGATGGAGCTTGTCCTCGTAGCCCTCAAGTATCTTGTCGCATCTGTGTATGAGATCATGGACACCCTGTCTCGTTATGCCGTGTATCTCGGCAATCTCAGACAGAGACAGGTCGTCGTTGACGAGCTCACCGTATATCACTCTCTGGTGCTCAGTCAACAGCTCCCCGTACAGATCATATAACATTCCCTGTCTTACGATTTTTTCCATGACTTGGTCTATTGTATAGATATGAACAAGGGGTGTCAAGTGCTTTTTCTTGACACCCCTCATAGTTTCGTTAATAGCCTTTCGTAGCCTTATTTTAGCTTTCGCAATGTCTAGTACCGCAGTGAAGCATCCTGCATCTAAAGCTTAGCTGCATTAGCTCACAGCATTCAAGCTGTCTGCCTGCTCGCACATTCGATAGTTGGCTAGCTTACTTACCTGCCTTCTCTTTGATAGCCGCCTGCGCTGCTGCCAGTCTTGCGATAGGCACTCTGTAGGGCGAGCAGCTCACATAGTCGAGTCCGACCTTGTGGCAGAACTCTACCGAGCTCGGATCTCCTCCGTGCTCTCCGCATATACCAAGCTCCAAGCTAGGATTGGCCTCACGGCCTTCCTTGCAAGCAAGCTCAACCAATCTGCCTACTCCGATCTGATCAAGATGTTGGAACGGATCCTGCTCAAATATCTTATTGTCATAATATGACTTAAGGAACTTGCCTGCATCATCACGGCTGAAGCCAAAGGTCATCTGCGTGAGGTCGTTAGTACCGAAGCTGAAGAAATCCGCCTCCTTGGCGATAGCTCCCGCTGTGAGAGCAGCGCGCGGTATCTCTATCATAGTTCCGACATGGTACTTCATGTCTATGCCGGCATCAGCTATAAGCTTGTCTGCCGTGCTTACCACTATATCCTTGACGAACTTAAACTCCTTGACCTCGCCTACAAGCGGAATCATTATGAACGGAGTAATAGTCTTGCCTGTCTCTCTCGATACCGTGATAGCCGCCTTAATAACTGCATTGGTCTGCATCTTGGCTATCTCCGGATAGGTAACTGCGAGACGGCAGCCGCGGTGTCCCATCATGGGATTGACCTCATGGAGGCTCTGCACGACATTCTTAAGCTCCTCAGTGCTCATGCCCATGTCGTGAGCAAGCGCCTCTATCTCTCTCTGATCTGTCGGCAGGAACTCATGCAGCGGCGGATCCAGATATCTGATCGTGAGAGGTCTTAAGCCTATGATGCGGTACATTGCCGCAAAATCGGCCTCCTGGAAGGGCTCTACCTTATCGAGCGCCTTTTGTCTCTCCTCCTCGGTGCGTGCGCATATCATCTCTCTGACTGCCTTGATACGGTCCTCGGCAAAGAACATATGCTCTGTACGGCAGAGTCCTACTCCCTCGGCGCCCATATTTACGGCATTTTGCAGATCGGTCGGGTTGTCGGCGTTGGTAAATACCATGAGTCTTCTTGCACTGTCAGCCCAGCTCATGAAACGCTTGAAGTCTGCATTTTCCGTGGAATCCGAGAGCTTTATCTGTCCGTCATAGATATTGCCGGTGGAGCCGTCAAGTGAGATCCAATCTCCCTCCTTATAGCTCTTGCCGTTCAAGCTAAAGCTCTTGTCCTCGTAGCTTATCGTGACCTCATTGGTATTGCCGCAGCCGCATACACAGCAGGTGCCCATGCCGCGGGCTACTACAGCCGCGTGGCTGGTCATACCGCCTCTCACCGTGAGCACGCCCTGTGACACCTGCATACCGATGATATCCTCTGGCGAGGTCTCGAGTCTAACTAAGACTACCTTCTTCCACTCCGGATCCTTTACCTTCTCCTCAGCATCCTCTGCGGAAAATACGACTCTGCCGCAGGCAGAACCTGGCGATGCCGCAAGTCCCGTGCCTACAGGCTTTGCTGCCTTAAGTGCCTCTGAGTCAAACTGCGGATGGAGCAGAGTATCAAGCTGCTTAGGCTCGACTCTGAGCACTGCCTCCTCCTTACTTATAGCTCCCTCATCTACGAGGTCGCAGGCAATCTTGAGCGCCGCCTGAGCAGTCCTCTTGCCGTTTCTCGTCTGCAGCATATAGAGCTTGCCGTCCTCTATGGTAAACTCCATGTCCTGCATGTCCTTATAGTATTTCTCGAGTCTCTCGGCAAGCTCGGTAAACTCTGCATAAACCTTAGGCATCTGATCCTTGAGATGGCTTATCGGTGAGGGCGTACGCACTCCTGCTACAACGTCCTCACCCTGAGCATTGATGAGATACTCACCCATGAGTCTCTTCTCTCCGGTCGCAGGATTCCTTGTAAATGCCACTCCGGTGCCGGAATTGTCGCCTGAGTTACCGAATACCATGGTCTGCACATTTACAGCAGTACCCCACTCGTAAGGTATCTCATTCATACGGCGGTATACATTGGCACGCTCATTGTCCCAGCTACGGAACACTGCCTTAACCGCCTCTATGAGCTGCTCCTTGGGATCCTGCGGGAATGCCTTGCCCTCATTGTCCTCATATATCTGTTTGAATATGCCGCTAAGCTGCTTTAGGTCCTCGGCAGTAAGCTCGACATCGTTGCTGATGCCCTTAGCCGTCTTCATCTTGTCTATCTCTTCCTCAAAGAGAGACTTCGGTACTGCCATGACGACGTCTGCGAACATCTGCACGAATCTGCGGTAGCAATCATAGGCAAAGCGCGGGTTGCCGGTCTTCTTAGCAAGTCCCTCCACAGAGACATCGTTAAGTCCGAGGTTCAGTATGGTGTCCATCATGCCCGGCATGGACTGTCTCGCACCGGAGCGCACGGAAACAAGCAATGGGTCATTTTCATCGCCGAAGTGCTTGCCGCTTATCTCCTCCAAGAGTCCCATGTACTTGAAGATGTCGGCCTGGATATCCTTATTTATCTCTCTGCCGTCCTCATAGTACTTGGTGCAGGCATCCGTAGTAATCGTAAATCCCTGCGGAACCGGCATACCGGCATAAGTCATCTCAGCGAGTCCTGCGCCCTTGCCTCCGAGCGTATTCTTCATCGCCGTGCGGTCGCCGCCGAATGCGTCGTGCCCTTCCTTAAACAGATACAAATACTTCCGAGCCATACTAATCCTCCTTATAAAATACTCATGCCTGTATATTTGCAGGCGTCACATACTCTAAAAGTCACGGATTGCTACGCGCTGGCGCGCTCTCGCAATCCTGCCT
>CAVHZK010000064.1:0-3517 GCA_963640215.1 bacterium
GTCCATGGTATAGATTTCAGCATTGTTGGTGTCAAAATACCTTTCTGCCTTCAGCGCACGGGCCAGGCGTGCCTTCTGCCTCTCATCATAGTACTCAAATTCACGATCATTCCAGTAATATTCAAAAGTAGCAGTGATCTTGTCGATGGTCTCTGGCAGATCGCGTTTTGTTACTTTGGTGTTCCATTCAAGACCGCTGGTCAGCGCCGCATTGGACAGATTGGACGATCCCACATAAGCCGTTGTAAAGCCTGTGTAGCGGTAGAAAATGTATGCCTTGGCATGGAGACGTGTCGTCTTGGTATTATAGCTAACCTTTATCTGCGTATTGGGCAGTTGACGAAGTTCCTCAATGGCTTTCACATCCGTTGCACCCATATAGGAGGTGGTAATAATGCGGAGCTCACCGCCATTTTGTGTAAACTCTCGCAGCTCATCCATAATGAGTCGCAGTCCACTCCATTTGATAAAGGACACCAACATATCAATCCGATCAGCCGAGACGATTTCTTTCTTGAGCTCCGTGAACATCTGAGGCTCATGTACAGCGCCGGTGAACAGAGAGCTCTGGGCAATGGAAGTCTCCGGACGCTCTATATCTGCCGCAGTTTTTCCCACAGCCAGCCGCGGATCTGCTTCCCGTAAAAGCGCAAGCAGCTGCTCTGCCCGTCCGTCAACACACAGCGCAGCAAAGTCAGACTCTTTTGTCGTATCCTGGATGATGTCGACAATCTGATTCGTCAGTTCAATCTGAGCTGAAATATCTCCGCCGTTGTCCAATACATTATCCAGCCCCTTCTCGATTACATCCACGAGATACTGTGCCAATACCTTGGATGCCTCTGCCCTGTCGATAGGTGCAACAGACTTACAGGTCTCCGGAATCCCCGAAAGCTCGATAGTCAGAGCATTGTTGATAACTTGTTCATACAAGCCGTGATGCAGCATAATAAATATACCTTTAGATGGCAAACAACCATGCCAGCGTATTTGCAGGAACTACATATAATAAAAGTTCGGATTGTTACGCGTTTAAGCACTCCCGCAATCCTGTCCGCGTGCTTGCAGACGCCACATGGTCTAAATCATAAGCACTAAACAGTTTTATACTATCACACATTCATTCAAACTTCACTGATATCTGCGCTAACGGCACTCTGAGTCACATGAAAATGTAAATATATGGCATACTCACCTTGCTTAAACTAAGCTCTACTTATACCTCTCTACCTGCACTCCCTGCCTGTCTACATGTATGCTTATAGCTCCCGATTCATCTGTGCGGAGTATCCTGCTTCCTGCGTCCTTCGCGCGTTCAAGCACCTCTTCGTGTGGGTGTCCGTAGCGATTGTTTTTGCCGCAGGATATAAGCAAGACCTGCGGGCTGAAGCTATCAAATACAGCCTCGCTGTTGGCGCTGCGGCTGCCGTGATGAGCTGCTTTCAGTACAGTCAGGTGCTTGCCGTCTGCAAATGCTCCGGCGCCTATACGGCTTAAGTATGCTTTGCCGGTAAATATTTCCTCGTCATTTTCCTCGGTATCTCCCGTAAAGAGCATCGTGAAATCACCGCTCTTAAGCAGCAACACGAGCGACTGCCTATTCTTATCATCTCCTGCGGCGCCCTCATACAGACAGCTGAGACTAAAGTCACCGCCAGCGCATATACTTGTGCCTGTCGAAGGATATATGATGTGCTTTTCGCCTGCGCGCTTTTCGCCCGCGTTCTCTTCCCCTGTACTCCTATCATCGAGAGCTCCCTTAGTCTCCTCAGAGTACATGTTATTCCTGCTGTTTGCTGCTGTTTCTCCTATTGCCTTATCACAGAGAGCGCCATCGCACTCCAACTCATATATGGTAGGATCATCGCCCACAGCCTTTCCCGCAGCATTGACATCCGCAGCATTGACATCCTCATCATTATCTTCATCCCGCACTACAAGTTTGGGCAGTCTGAGTGCCTCCCCGCCTTCATCCTCTGCCGCACTGCTCAAGAATACTTCCCTTATATCGTCATAGTCCTCATCCTGCCTTGCCGCTACGGGCAGCACGAGCACATCCGCGCTTATATCGGATTCGTCACTCAGCAGATACTCTATGCCATTTACATGGTCGGCATCCGCATGACTTACTATCACCGCGTCTAAGCGCATTATGCCCTGCGCCATGAGGCAGCTCTCGATGACATATTTACCTATATTGCTCCTGCTCGACGACCCGCCGTCTATGATTATCGCGCTGCTGCCGTTTCTTATGAGAAATGAATCCCCCTGCCCCACATCTATGGCCGTTATAGTGAGCCTGCTGTCTGGCCTGTATCTGAGCACATTTGCATTGACAATGAAGAGACTAAAAGCCGCAAGCACCAAGAGCCTTACTCTGCCTCTTGTCACGCGCCGCGGTCTGAATACCAGCAGGATAATTACTGCCAATATGCAATAATATACAAGTATCTGCGCCGTGCTGGGGCGACCCATGCAGACCGAGGCGTAAGGAAGCTTCAATGTAAATGAGCTTAGCTCCTCGTATAGTTTAAGCACGTAATGCCCCGGTGCGGCGGCTATAGCCGTGGCAAGACGTATTACCTGAGCAAATATCCCCATATCAGTACACGCGACCGTATCAGTGCACGCGACCATCCCCATCCATGCAGCTGCAAATGCAGCCGTCTTAAACAGAGTCCCCATCCCTATCAGCGCAAGTCCCGAGGCTATAACTGCCGCCATCAGCGGTATAACTATGAAATTAAGCAATATTCCGTATACCGGCACCTTATAGAAATGATATGCAATCATGGGCAGCGTGCCTAACTGTATTGAAGCGCTCACGATAAAGGCGTTCATTGGCGCCGATAACTTGTTGCGGCGGTTGATGTACTTCACTCTAAAGGTGCAGACGTGTTCCGCATTTTCTCTGAGCAGCTCAATCCTCCTGATGATGCTCCTTGCGATGAGGCTGATGGATGCCACCGCACCGAATGAGAGCTGAAATCCGCTTGTAAATATCATATACGGTCTGTAGAACATTATCGCTATGGCAGACGCCGAGATGGCTGTGGTCATGCAATAGTTCCTGCCTAATACAGCTGCAAATATATTGAAAATGAGCATTATCACAGCCCTGATTACCGAGCCGGATGCACCGGTCAGCAGCATATAGCAAAACAGCACCGGTGTGACTAAAGTGGCAGATTGTCTCGCGCTCAGTCTCCTGCGGAGTATATTGTACAGACTCGCCCCTATCATACTCACATGCAAGCCGCTTACTGCCAACAGATGCGCTATGCCGGCATCCTGATACAGGTCCCTAACGCTCATGTCCATATCTGTCTTATCCCCCAGGATTACAGCCTTGTATATGCTTGAATCGTGCGTTGAAAGCGACTTGTCAAATATACCCGCGCAGTGTTCTTTGACCGCGTTAAGTATAAGTGTGATAGGCGCTGTGTCTTGGTCTGCGAGCCGCATAGTGCCCGCAGCCTGTGACCTATCCGAAGAGGCGGTAGAGACAGCGCCGGAG
>CAVHZK010000065.1:0-3393 GCA_963640215.1 bacterium
TTGGTTACAGTGTCAAAAGCCTGAGCCCACGACATGCTCGCATGTCGGTGGGGGAATGGCTTTATGACACGCCTCTCAATGAGGGTGAAGTGGGGCGAAGTCCCGCGAAAACCCGAATTGAGGAAGGATTGTGGGAGTGCGTAGCACGGAACAATCCGTGTAACCAAAGGTTTGGGTGTTTTGACACCCAAACCAATACTATAACAATGATAGCTGGAACCCTCGCGGATCTCGCGGGGGTTTCGTTTACGAAACACTTACATTTTATGCTAATGACTGTACTTTTGGACGGTTTCGTGATAAAAGAAATATTATGCTTTAAGACAGTAGTCAGGGAAGTATGCTCCTTGACTGATATCAAGAGACAAGGGCGCCTGTAATAGACGCCGGGACGGAGAGCCAGAGATGATGAATAGACATGCTCATATAGGACTACTTGCGGCGGTGGGCGTAAGCTTTGCGGCTGCAGCATTTGCAGTAACATTATCAAGCACGGCTATATACAGCTATGCGGCGGAGGTACATGCAGATTTCAGCGGTCTGAGTATCACCAAGGACGGTGATTGCAGCTGGAGCATAGGCGATACGGGCTCATTGGTAGTAGATAAATACGAGATTAAGCTTGCACGTAAGAGCGGCAGCAGCTGGAGCGAGAGCTACAAGTCAGCCAAGACCTCGGATTCCGATTATACCTTTACCATATCATCGGCAGGACAGTACAAATTCAAGGTCAGGGCGCTTTTCGTCGGCGGAGATAAGTCGGACTGGTCGGCAGACAGTGATATAGTATCTGTGACAAGTGATGATGTGCAGGGTGACACACCGGGTTCAAGCAGCTCGGCAGCGTTAGTGATTATTCCTACCGGCAGCAGCACGACGAATTATTATCCGGCAGGTCCGGGCGCAAGTACTGCTCAGTATCAGTACACTACGACTACCATAGGACCGGACGGCAAGGCTGTCACTACCACCTATACCATGAACGGTACTGGTCCGGGAGCTACGACAAATGGCTCAAGCAACGGCACGAGCGGCTGGATTAAGACTGGCAGTAAGTGGATATATCGTTATGCCAATGGTACTCAGCCCAAGAACTGCTGGGACAGAGTGGATAACAAGTGGTATTATTTTGATGCCAATGGATATCTGTGCAACGGCTGGGTGAGCTATAACGGCAACTGGTATTACAGTGACTTAAATACCGGCGAGATGAAGACGGGCTTCAATAATATCAACGAGAAGTGGTATTATTTTAATGAGAGCGGCGTTATGCAGACTGGATATATAACTGTCGGCGGCAAGGTCTATTACATGGATCAGAGCGGTGCGAGAGTGCAGGGAGGATACAATCCCGACGGACATCAGTTCGATGTAAATGGTGTGATGATAGAGTGATGAGCTTAAGGCAAGATAAAAATGGGGATATATGAGGAGCTTGTGGAGCGCGGACTTATAGCGCAGACCACAGATGAAGACAGCATAAGGAAGATGGTAAATGAGGGCAAGGCTACCTTCTATATAGGCTTTGACCCGACGGCAGACAGCCTGCATGTAGGACATTTCATGGCGCTCTGCCTGATGAAGAGACTGCAGGAGGCAGGCAACAAGCCTATCGCTCTTGTAGGCGGCGGCACAGGTATGATAGGCGACCCGTCAGGACGCACGGACCTGCGCAAGATGATGACTGTCGAGACCATAGAGCATAATTGTGACTGCTTTAGGAAGCAGATGAGCCGCTTCATTCACTTTGGTGAGGGCAAGTCAGATGCCATCATGGTCAATAATGCAGACTGGCTGATGAACCTTAATTACATAGAGTTCTTAAGGGACATAGGTGTGCATTTCAATGTAAATAAGATGCTTGCCGCGCGCTGCTATGTAAACCGCATGGAGCAGGGACTCACCTTCTTTGAGTTTAACTATATGCTCATGCAGGGATATGATTTCTACAGGCTGTTTAGCGACTATGGCTGCAATATGCAGTTTGGCGGCGATGACCAGTGGTCCAATATGCTTGCAGGTACGGAGCTGATACGTAAGAAGTTAGGCAAGGATGCTCACGCCATGACCATTACGCTTCTGCTTAACTCTGAGGGCAAGAAGATGGGTAAGACGGCGTCAGGTGCCGTATGGTTAGACCCAGACAAGACCTCGCCCTATGAGTTCTACCAGTACTGGAGAAATATCGGAGATGCCGATGTAATCAAGTGCCTCAAGATGCTTACCTTCCTGCCGCTCGACGAGATAAGGAAGATGGAGAGCTGGGAGGGAGCTGAGCTTAATCGCGCCAAGGAGATACTTGCCCATGAGCTTACCGAGCTGGTGCATGGCAGGGATGAGGCGGATAAGGCGGAGGCTGCAGCCAAGGCAGCATTCAGCGGAGCAAGCTCTGAGAACATGCCTACATATAAGGTGAGTGCTGAGGATATGACCGACGGTAGCGCTGAGCTCATCAACATATTGGTTAAGTCAGGCTTATGCTCATCGAGGGGCGATGCAAGGCGCAACGTAGAGCAGGGAGGTGTGACCATAGGCGAGAATAAGGTGACTGATACCAAGGCAGCATTTACGGCAGCACAGCTTGAGGACGGCATAATCATACGTCGCGGCAAGAAGAGCTTTGTACGGGTGACGCTGTAGGCAGGCGCTTAGCTTGACTTAGGATGCGCCGTATGTTAGTATGACGTGGTTATAGAGGTGCATTCAGTGTGCTTTAAGCAGATAGGAGATAGACATTAGCATGAATATATTGACGTTATTATTGACTGCTGTGTATGTGATTATAGGCGTATGCATTTCCGCAATCATACTTATGCAGGAGGGCAATACGCAGGGACTCGGCAGCATAGGCGGTATGGCCGACAGCTACTGGGGCAAGAACAAGGGCCGCAGCATCGAGGGCAACCTTGAGAAATTCACGAAGTTCGGCACTATAGTATTCATGGTGCTTGCGCTTGTGCTTAATATATTGATGAAATAAACATTGACATGCCTAAGGACAGCATCAAGCTTATAGCCAACAACAAGAAGGCGTATCACGATTATTTTGTCGATGAGACCTACGAGGCGGGCATAGAGCTGTTCGGAACTGAGGTCAAGTCGATAAGACAGGGGCATTGCTCCGTGAAAGAAGCCTATATAGAGGCAAGACGCGGAGAATTATTTGTCGAGGGTATGCACATTAACCCTTATGAGAAGGGCAATATCTTCAATAAGGACCCGCTTAGGACACGCAAGCTCCTCATGCACCGAGCTGAGATAAATAAGCTCATGGGGCGTGTGCAGGAGAGGGGATTTGCTCTTATTCCGCTTGAGGTTTATTTCAGAGGTGCAAAGGTAAAGCTAAAGGTAGGTTTATGCCGCGGTAAGAAGCTGTACGATAAGAGGGAGGAT
>CAVHZK010000066.1:0-11455 GCA_963640215.1 bacterium
GACAAAGAGATTTCTTAAGGTATTAGGCGTGTCCGCGGTTTTAGCGGCATCGTTCTCAATGAGTGCATTTGCAGAGGAGATAACGAGCGTCAGCTTTGCGGCAGGCTGCGATGCAGACGCTGCTCTCTCAGAGGGCAACACGGATCCCGTGTTCGTTGTAAATGATACAAATGCAGAGTATGAGCTCAGCTCCTACAGCGCAACCTCGGATTCAACCACCTACAAGACAGCCAAGGTATATGAGCTTACCTTCGAGGCAAACAGCGGATATACCTTCCCGTCGGCTAACTCCATCACAGTTACCGGCAAGGGTATAACCGAGATAACCAAGAAGACTGTTGATTCGGATACCACGCTTGTAGTCAAGGTTAAGGCTTATCCCTATCACATGTGGGAAACTCCTACTATAGAGAATGGAGAGCTTGACGGCACCAAGATTTCATGGAAGAAGAATGGTGCTCCGACCTCTGAGTATGTGCTTAAGTGGACAAATCAGTCGGGCGAGCAGAAGATAGTACATAGCACCACAGGCAACACCAGTGTATCAATAAGCTCATATAACAAGAAGTATACCGGCAGCAACGAGGATTACAGCGATGCTCATCTTGACGGATTTGCAGTACGTGTTAAGGGAGAAGCAAGCAGCAACCCCTATACCGCTCCGAGTGAGTGGCAGATTATAGGAGATATAGATCCTGCAAGCGATGCTGAGGGTATCGAGACCTACGAGACTTGGGGCGACCTCTTTGAGGGCGTGGTAAGCACAGGCGGCACAGGCTCATCAAGCGGTTCTAACAGCGGCGTAGGCCCCGGACAGACTCTTAACGGCTGGATAGGTTCAGACGAGAAGTGGTATTATTATCAGAACGGCACAGCTGTCAAGGGCTGGTACAATGATAATGGCACCTGGTACTACCTCAATCCGACAACCGGACTCATGGAGACAGGCTGGGTTATCGACAACAGCAAGAGATATTATCTCAACCCCAACCACGGCGGACCGCTGGGAGCAATGATGACAGGCACACAGACGATAGACGGTCAGACCTATAACTTGGCTGCAAGCGGCGAGGTTCAGTAAATAATAGTTTCAGGATAAAGATGCGGAGCTTAAGGCGAAATGCCGGCTCCGCATAGTTTAAATAGTCTAAAAGTACGGATTGCTCCGCGCTGACGCGCTTTTGCATCCGTCAACACTTTCTTGTCAGAAATCCGTAAGAATTTAGCGAGTAAGTTCTTAAGTAAGCTGTGATATAGTAGCATCATGTTTGTAAGAGGATTAAAGATCATAATATTGTCAGCGGCGCTGTCAGCATTGACGGCCTTCGCTTCATTTGCAGCAGGACATAATGCGGAGCAATTTCCCTACGACATAGAGTTCAGTGTCGAAGAGGTCAACCGCGTATGCTACACCGGACACCCCGGTGATGCTGTTGTATATAAGGATGGTCTCGCGGTGACACCGGAGACTTCATTCAAGCTTGTGCCGAGGACCGAGGCAGGACCTACCGGAGCTACGGCAGACGATTTGTCAGTGACGGTTTCACTCATATACGAGAATGACGGCAATTCGGGCTCGCGCAAGGAAGTAGTGAAGAAGTACGGCGACGGCGATATCCGTTACGACGAGGACTACCGCATCATATCAGACAATGCCGTTACCTCCTTGGAGAACAGAGATAAGCTCTACAGCGATTCACTTAACGGTATGGAGCTGACCATCACGAGTAAGGGCAGAGATGTAAGGAAGAAGACGGTCTATCTGTATATGTGCTCAGAGGATGATTTCGGCAGCATTGCGGACAATACGGACGGCTCGGCCGGAGCTTGATAAGCTTGAGGCTATCTAAGCTATGCATGTGCCGGGTGCAGATATAGAGACGCATATCGGTTCATAGACATATATGAGTAAGCGTCAGGCTTTAAGTAAGCGTTGATTATCAAAGGGGATGCGACAAGCATCCCTTTTCTTATGAAACGTCTTTTACGAAGAGACAAATAATGATATGATGTTGGGGCTGAGATATTTTGACACTTTTGGCATAGGTATCATTGCATGATTACAAATGATTGGAAGGATGTGCTTAGGAAGGAGTTTCGCAAGCCCTATTATAAGGAATTATACCTTAAGCTTAAGGATGAATACAGCCACACCAAGGTATTCCCTGAGGCCAAGGATATGTTCAATGCCTTCAATCTTACCCCCTATGAGCAGGTTAAGGTAGTGATATTGGGGCAGGATCCCTATCACAATGACGGGCAGGCGCACGGGCTGTGCTTCTCGGTTAAGCCCGGCACGGATATCCCGCCGTCACTTAAGAACATATACAAGGAGCTTGAGTCAGAGTTAGGCTGTCGCGTGCCCAATAACGGATATCTTACCTCGTGGGCCAAGCAGGGTGTGCTGCTCCTAAATACTGTACTCACAGTCCGTGCTCATCAGGCTTTTTCACACAGAGGCATAGGCTGGGAGACATTTACCGATGCGGTCATAGAGAGCTTAAATAAGGCTGACAGACCCATGGTATTTATGCTCTGGGGGAGACCCGCCGAGCAGAAAATGAAGATGCTCGATAACCCGAGGCATCTCATACTTACTGCGGCACATCCGAGCCCACTGTCTGCGTCAAGAGGTTTTTTTGGCTGCGGACATTTTATAAAATGCAACGAATATCTCCGTGCCAACGGCTTAAGTCCGATAGATTGGCAGATACCGGACATCCCGCTGCATGAGCTGAAATGAGGAATTAAATGGATTTTGTAGAGATACTTAAGGTGCTGCTGTTCGGCATAGTAGAGGGCTTTACCGAATGGCTGCCCATATCTTCGACCGGACATCTTATATTGGTACAGGAGCTGGTACAGCTCAACCAGCCGGAGGATTTCTGGAACGTATTCAAGGTAATCATACAGATAGGCGCGATATTGGCGGTAGTTATCCTGTACTGGGACAAGCTCTGGCCCTTCTCACATGCCAATACGGACACGGCTAAGCGTAATATCATCTCATTATGGGTCAAGATAATCATAGCCTGTATACCGGCGGCAGTCGTAGGGCTTCCCTTAGATGACATATTGGACGCATACTTAAGTACGCCCACGGTGATAGCTGCCATGCTCATTATCTATGGCGTTATCTTCATAGTATTAGAGGCGCACAACAGGAAGAAGCGTTTTCCCATCAATACTACTGACAAGCTTGATTACAGGACGGCAGTGCTCATTGGCGCTTTTCAGTGTCTGTCGCTGATACCGGGCACCTCGCGTTCGGGCGCGACCATATTGGGTGCCATGATCTTGGGCTGCTCGCGTGCCGTGGCTGCTGAGTTCTCCTTTTATCTCGGCATACCGGTCATGTTTGGCGCAGGCTTCTTAAAGATAGTTAAGCATGGTCTAAGCTTTACCGGTACGCAGGTATTTATATTGCTGTTTGCGATGCTTATCGCCTTCCTTACGGCGATGTATACCATCAAATTTCTTATGAAATACATCAGGAAGCATGATTTCACGATATTCGGCTATTATCGCATAGTGCTGGGTATCATCGTGCTGCTGTTTTTTAACTTTGCTAACTTATGAAGAAATATATCTCTTGGAATGTAAATGGGCTGCGCGCAGCTGCTGGCAAGGGCTTTGCTGACTTCTTCAATGTGGAGCAGGCTGATGCGTTCTGCCTGCAGGAGACCAAGCTGCAGGCGGGACAGATAGATCTTGAGTTTGACGGATATACAAGCTACTGGGATTATGCGGACAAGAAGGGCTATTCGGGAACTGCCATATATACCAAGCATGAGCCTGTAAATGTCACCATAGGATTGCCGGACGAGCCGCATAATCACGAGGGGCGCTCCGTCTGTCTGGAATACGAGGATCATTTCCTTGTAACAGTCTATGTTCCCAATTCACAAAATGAGCTGCAGCGGCTTGATTATCGTATGGAGTGGGAGGATGCCTGGAGAGAGTATATGCTCTCGCTAAAGGCCAAGAAGCCTGTGGTGTACTGCGGCGACTTAAACGTAGCTCATGAACCTATAGACTTAAAGAATCCCAAGACCAATCACCACAATGCAGGCTTCACCGACGAGGAGCGCGCCAAGATGAGCGAGCTATTAGCGGCAGGCTTCGTGGACACTTACCGCGCATTATATCCGGACAAGGTTGAATACAGCTGGTGGTCATACCGCATGAATGCAAGAGCTAAGGGTATAGGCTGGCGCATAGATTATTTCATAGTGTCTGAGGATATAAGAGATAAGGTTATAGACTCATATATCTATACGGATGTATTGGGCTCGGATCACGCACCGGTAGGACTTACCTTAGACCTGTAAGAAAAGCTGTGCAGGGAATTGACGTGAAGCTGCAAGCGCGCGTATGCACATTGCATAAGTTTACGGACGTGCAAGCTAAGCAGACAAGATAAGCGTGCGAGCTAAGCAGGAAAGACAGGAAGACAAGATAAGCAGGAAAGAAGCGCAGGATGAATATATTTCCCTTGGTATTTGCAACAATTTTCATAGCGGAGATGGGCGACAAGACACAGCTGTTGCTCATTGCCATGACGAGTAAATACAAGGTCAGAGATATACTTATCGGCACTTGGGCAGCGACAGCCGTGCTCAATCTCCTTGCTGTAGGCGTCGGGGCAGCACTCTCAAACTATCTCGATATGAGGATAATCAAGAGCATAGCTGCGATAGCCTTCTTCTGGTTTGCTTACAGTACGCTTAAGGGTGATGGTGGCGATGAGGACGAGGAGGAGCTAAGAGGCGTAGGACGCGCGGCGCTGATCACTATATTTACAAGTTTTTTCATAGGAGAATTAGGCGACAAGACACAGCTCTCAGCTATCGCCCTTGCCGCAGCATATACCAATCACAGCATAGCCAATGCCATATATGTATTTGCAGGCTGTACACTCGGACTTATAGCGGCAGACTTCCTCGGACTGATAGTAGGACTCGTATTTAAGAGCAAGCTGCCGGAGTCGTTGCTGAATAAGATATCCGTTGCGATATTCGCCGTATTCGGCGTGATGAATGCCTATGAGGCTGGAGGTTATATCTTCGGAGAGGGCTCAGCCAATGCGCTTATCTTAACGATAGCGAGCACAGCTGTGTTCGCCTTACTCTGTGCAGTCTGTATCGCACGCAAGCGGAAAGCTGCGGCAAGAGACATTGCATAGTGAAGCTTCTATTATTCCACCGATATATCGTTACACAAGAAAGACCGCAGGCATAAAAAGCCCGCGGTCTTGTAATTTATATATAATGCAACTTAAGCATTAGAGATGGATGTTGGAATTATTGTTGTTGTTACTATCCAAGCCATGAATGAGACCGATAGTCAAAGCAGTTGTCAGGGCAGCGGAATCCACAGCATTTTTCATATTTGTCGCTTGCTGTTCCTGCATATGATGAAAATGCACCTCACGGAGGACATCAGGTGAAATATTGAGACCTTTGCCATCCGGTGCAGCAGACAGTATACCTCGTTTCATCAGCTCGTTAATCATATCCAGATCAGCCATCTTAGACAGATCATTTTTCTCCTGACGGAAGAGCTCGGACTTACGAGAAAAATGGACTATAAACGCCATTAATACAATTGAATATATGAAAAGGATTATGCTAAGTGTTGACATACTGAGACCTCCTGCAATACTACAAAACACGCTTAAGTCTATGATGTTCTTGAGCCTGGTATCGGTGCGCATAAATTGATACTGTAACCAATATCATTATAATTCTCCTAACATCTATAATCAATGTATACGCATATTACGAAAAGCGTACAAAAGACTGAATATTCCAGAAGATATGCGGGCGCGGCGAGCGCGTTACAGTTTAACCGTGGGCGGAATTATTTGAACATAGAGTATGCTGCAAAGCATGTCGTAAGGCAAGGCGTGGCTTGCTGCGAATGTTGGCTTGAAACCTTAGGTATCAGCGCTTATAATGGACTTACTTTGTGGTACTACGCGGCACCTGCAGTAAATAGGCAGGATTGCGAGAGCGCGCCAGCGCGTAGCAATCCGTACTTTTATTATATGTGGCACCTGCAAACACGCAGGCATTATGGTTTACCCTGAGTATAGTGACACACTTTAACAAGGGCACGGCTTGAGACACAAGAGCAGTGCAAGAGGAGAGATACAGATACCATGACTATGTCCCCGGAGGAACGCAGGAGAAGAATGCACAGAGCGCTGGCTAAATCCGGCGCACAGAGGAGCTTAAGAGCTGGTGATGCCGACTATAATACAGAGGCAGAGACGCTTGACCCTGAGTCAAAGCCTGCGTCATCGACACGACGCAAGGAGTCTATGCGTGAGTCAGCGCATAAATCTGCATATAATGACCGCGAGGCGGAAAACTACACACGCGGCAAGACGTATGCAGATGACAGCACATATACTGCTGATGAGTCATATACGGACGAATCGTCATATGCTGCTGAACCGTCAGACGCAGACAAGTTAGCATACACAAGAGAGGCCACACCTCGCCGCAGCCGCAGGAGTCAAGGCGGCAGCAGGAAACGCGGTAACGTTGCTAATGAAGGCGTTGCCGAGAGAACCACAAGCGCACGCAAGAGCACGCCAAGAAACTTGAAGAATCGCAGACAGCAGAGCAGAGACTACCGCGGTCTCTTTGTAGCTATAGCTGTTATAGTATTTGTAGCGGTGATGGCATTTGCATTAAAGGCTGTGATAGGCGCCGCCAACCGCAGCAAGCAGGCCAAGCTTGAGGCGGAGAGCATGAGCATAGTCGAATCCTCCATAGCAGAGAGCGAATCAGAGTCCGAGAGTATTGCAGAGGAGACGGGCGAGGATCTCGAGAAGGCCAAGCTCATGTATGCCCAATATGACTATGACAATGCAATAGAGCTGCTTAAGTCCCTGCCCAATTACGATGTCAATACCGAGGCTCAGGAGCTTGTCGCAAAATGCGAGGAGACCAAGGCGACCTTGGAGGAGCAGGACATATACAAGATTACACATGTGTTCTTCCATATACTCTGTGTCGATCCGGAGAATTCATTTGACGAGAGTAAGTGGGGCAGTCAGGCGGGCGGATATAACAGCCTTATGACCACTATCTCCGAGTTCGAGAAGATGATGCAGGAGATGTATGACAAGGGATATGTGCTCGTCAGTCTCCATGACGTGGCGCATGAGGAGGAGCAGGCGGACGGCAGTAAGAAGATGGTCAAGGGCAGCATTATGCTCCCGCCCGGCAAGAAGGCCTTCGTCATGTCCGAGGATGACGTGTGCTACTATGAGTACATGAAGGGCGCGGGTTATGCCGACAAGATGATAATTGGAGACGACGGCAGACCAACGCTTCATTATACAGACAAGGATGGCAATGAATTTGTCGGGGATTATGACCTCGTGCCTATACTTGATAAATTCATAGACGAGCATCCGGATTTCTCGTATAAGGGACACAAGGCCTGCCTCGTATTTACCGGATATAACGGTGTATTGGGCTACAGGACGGATGAGAGCTATGATCCCAATTCCGAATACTACGACCCCAAGCTTGAACAGGGACACGATATAGAGGCAGAGCGCAAGGAGGCCATAGAGGTCATGAAGGCTCTCGTAGCGGATGGCTATGATCTTGGTTCGCACAGCTGGGGACACAGAGACTTGGGCACCATCGAGATGGATAGGTTCAAGAAGGACTGCGACCGTTGGAACAGAAATGTTGCGCCGCTTATCAATGAGGCAACGGGAGAACAGCCGGATATCATCATTTTCCCGAAAGGCGCCGATATAGGCGATTGGCATCCTTACGCCGCAGATAATGAACGCTTCAATTATATGTATAATCTTGGCTTCAGATACTATTGCAACGTGGACAACAACCAGTATTGGGTACAGCTCGGCGATAAATATCTAAGGCAAGGCAGACGTGCGCTGGACGGCTTAAACATGTGGCTCCAGATCAGCGGACAGAATGACAGATTAAGCGACCTGTTTGACGACGTCAGCGCGATATTTGACCCGGCAAGACCTACGCCGGTACCGAGCTACTAGAGCATTTAGTCATCGCAGTACATGTTCGACTGATGCTTGCATCAAGAAGAGCATGTACTGCGTGACGTCACCAAGCTGACAAGCGATGCGACGGCAGAGCGCGTCAGCTTGGGGGGACTTGAGAATGCGCGATAAAGCGCAGACTCAAGTCAAAATGCTCGTAACAGAGGCATTCTACTTGCTTAGCGCCTAACATGAGCAAAGCCGAAGCGAATAGCGAGGCTTGCGAATGGGCAAGGCGTAAACAGGCGGACTTGAGGAATACATGATTCAGCACATTAACGGCATACTTACAGATATAGGAGACGCTCAGGTAGTCATAGAGACCTGCGGCATAGGCTACGGCATCAGCGTGCCAGACACAGTCAGAGCCAAGCTCCCGCCCATAGGCTCGGAGCTTAAGCTCTATACCTATTATTCTGTCAAGGAAGACTCACAGAGTCTCTATGGCTTCATAAATAAATCTGACAGGGAGATGTTTAAGTCTCTCATAGGCGTAAGCGGCATAGGTCCCAAGGGAGCCATAGCCATACTCTCGGCACTTAATCCCGAGGAGCTGCGCATGGCCATAGTCACCGGAGATGCCAAATCCATCGCTCAGGCGCAGGGCATAGGTAAGCGCACGGCAGAGAGACTTATCCTTGAACTAAAGGACAAGGTAGGCAGTCTTGCAGAGGATTTCGTAAGCGGTGCGGGCTTAAATATGGCAGGCGGAGTACAGTCGGCTGCCGCATTTTCAGCAGGACCTGCGGCAGAGGCCATAGACGCACTCGCGGTATTAGGCTATAGCCGTATGGAGGCAGGACGTGCCGTAGGAGCTGTGCGCCTCGATGATGACATGACTACCGAGGATGTGCTGAAGGCAGCATTGAAGAATCTCAACAGGTGATATAAAAGCGTTGCCAAGTGTCTATGTGTGCTTGCACGCAAGGACGCATAGACACTTGGCAACCTGACCAGACAGAGCTGGCAGTGCGATAGCGTGTAGCAATCCGTATTTTTACATAGGACATGAGCGATAGGAAATCTTTAGACAAAAAGAGAATAGCTGCGATAGCTCTGATGTGTGTATTCTTCCTCGGGGGAAGTGCTCTCAGCAAGTATGTCGTAGAGCAGAGGAAGGCGGCGGCGCAAAATGAATATCCCATGACGCGGGATGTCTATCTCTTGGACACGTATTGCCAGCTCACAAGCTATGAGGGCGGCGGACAGGAGGCTCTCAGTAAGGCTGTAGATGCGCTCAATCACTATGATGATATAATGAACTACTCCAAGGAGGGTTCCGATATATACAATATCAACCACCGCGAGCAGGAACGTGTCACCATAGACCATGATACGGCAGATATGCTGAAGCTTGCAAGAGAGCTGTGCATCGAGACCGACGGCGTGTTGGAACCGGCAATCAGACCTGTCACGGAGCTGTGGGACTTTAAGGAAGTAAAGAAGGTACCGGATGAGGACAGCCTCAGCCTTGCACTTACCAAGGTCAAGAGTCTGGCGTGGGACATAGAGGGCGACGAGTTTGTGGCGGCGGATGAGGATGTACGCATAGATGTGGGAGCTATAGCCAAGGGCTATATCGCGGACAGGATCAAGGAAGTTATGCACGATAATGGCGTCAGCTCAGGCATTATCAACTTGGGCGGCAATGTGCTCTGTATAGGGACGCGACCGGATGGCACGCCATTTTCCGTGGGTATAACTGACCCGGGCTCTGAAGAAGGATATTTCATGGCGCTTGAGTTAGACGATACCTCGGCTGTCACGGCAGGCGCATACGAGCGTTATTTTGTCGAGGATGGCATAAGATATCACCATATCATAGATCCCAGGACCGGATATTCCGCAAGGAGCGGACTTGAGTCAGTGACCGTGGTGGGACCCGTATCGGCAATATGTGACGGACTGAGTACCTCGATATTCATCATGGGTGAGGACAAGGGCAGGCAGTTTCTCGAGAGCTACAACACCAGTCACGATACCGATTATGAGGCTTATTTCCTTGCTGAAGAGGAGCTTGGAGCGGACAGCGATGCTGATTAACGAGATACCGCTTAAACAGGAGCTTGAGTATAATTTCGAGCTCATAGCGCCGAGGGAAAATATCATATTCTATGATATAGAGACGACGGGCTTAAGTGCCGCCAAGGCTCAGATATATCTGATAGGCGCTGTTATATATGAGGGCGGTCGCTGGCTGCTCAGACAGTTTTTTGCCGAGAGCATGACTGATGAGCCGAGTCTACTTGAGGGTTTTTTCTCTCTCATAGATGAGCGCAGGGCATCGGGGAGAGTTGTACTGATTAGCTATAACGGTGACGGCTTTGACCTGCCATTTATACGCCAGAGCATAAGGCAGTATGCGCTTGATTATGATTTTGTAGGGACGTATAGCTTGGATCTCCTAAAGCGCATCAAGCCCTACAGACGACTGGCGGGGCTTGACAATTGTAAGCTAAAGAGCGTGGAAGCTCTCTGCGGTATACACAGAGAGGATCGATACAGCGGCGGAGAGCTCATATATGTCTATGAGGAATACCTAAGGCTCGCCTCCTTGGATGAGGGCAGCTGCGAGTATAATAGATACAACATTAAGCTGAAGGGCGAGCTCCTCAAGGCGCTGCTACTGCATAACGCAGAGGACATATCGGATATGCCCTTTATCATGGATATATTGGGCTACGAGAGTCTCTTTGAGGGGAATTACACGATACTAAGCAGTCTGATAGACATGGATGCAAAGGTCTGGGATATACAGGCAAGGCTTGCGGCACCGCTCCCCAAGGGTATATATTATGAGGATAAGCATTATACCCTGAGCATATCCGAGGAAGACAGGTATGCACTTAATATCGCTGTAAATGTATATGAGGGCGAGCTTAAGAATTACTACGAGGACTATAAGGATTATTATTATCTGCCTGCAGAGGATTATGCCTTGCACAAGTCCTTGGGACAATTTGTAGACAGCAGACAGCGCAGACAGGCAACAGCCAAGACCTGCTATCAGAGGATAGGCGGCAGCTTCATACCTGCGACAGAGAGTATACATTCACCTGTATTTTATAAGGAATATAAGCAGCAGCCCTGCTATTTAAGGATAGATGCAGCAGACGAGGCATTTGACGCTAAAAATGCAGGGAGCATAGAGGTAGATAAGGAGCTTACGCGGCGATATATTAAGGCTGTGATAGGCGCTCTTAAGGAGTAAACCATCATGCCTGCGTGTTCGCAGGCGCCACATGCTCTAAAAGTGACGGATTGCTACGCGCATACGCGCTCTCGCAATCCTACAAAACATTCATACCCGCTCAGTTTTCTTGCGAAAACTGGCTATGTATTCATGTTTTGCAGGTTGCCAAGTGTCTATGCGTCCTTGCGTGTAAACACGCAGTCCGCATAGCC
>CAVHZK010000067.1:0-9193 GCA_963640215.1 bacterium
AGGAATATCTAAGCTTCGCCAATATAGATTATATCTATGCGGATCTTAATTTCCTCAATGATACGGACAACAGCCGCCATGTGAGAGCCAATACCTTGTTTACTTATCTGCTTGAGGACGGCTGCTTTACGGACATATATCTCTTGGAAAACAGTGCGAACCGCATAGTTGCGGAGCTTGACAAGGAGCGCATAGTCGTGAGCTGGGAGGAGCCCATGGGTGTTGAACGAGAGGCTCGCACTGCGGCACAGGTCGACTGGTTTAAGAGCATACAGTGGTAGTATAGTTTGGAAATGAATAGTGATAAGAAAATAAGTTCATATGTACCGGATCTCGTATTCCTCGTGCTCATAGCGGCGTTTGGATATTGGGTCAATCGCGGCATAGTTATCAAGGGGCTGTACATGGACGACCTCTATATGTGGTCGTGCTACGGCGAGCAGAGTCTTGCCGAATTCGTATTTCCCATAGGCACCTCGACGAGATTCAGACCCGTGTACTGGTTCGCAACCTATCTTCAGATGATGATAGTCGGCAATCATATCACGAGATTTGTGGGCTTCAATATCATAGTAAACATCATAACGGCTTATCTCTTATATTATATCGCGCGCAGGCTCTCAGCCAGCCGCCTAAGCGCTTTGGCAGTCGGCTTGTGCTATCTTGCGTCGCGCTTTGCTTACTATCAGATAGGTCAGGCGCTCGGACTCATGGAGACCATGGCACTCTTCCTCGCCATAGCTATGCTCTGGCAGCTGTATAATTACATGAGGAGCGGCAGTCGCGTGCGCTATGCTGCGGCACTCATACTTTATTTCCTTGTTGTATTTACGCATGAGAGATATCTGTGTCTCTTTCCGCTCATATATCTTGCATTGATAGTGAGGGCAGTGAGAAAGAGAGCTTGTGATCGTGCAGGCTCCATCCTGCGATATATCCTGCCGGCAACAGAGCTTGCGCTCATCATAGGTATACGTTGCTATGCCATAGGCAAGGCATTGCCAGCGGGCACGGGCGGCACCGAGGTAAGTGATACCTTCAGTTTCGTGCAGGCTCTCGGATATGGCATAGATCAGATTAAATATATATTCGGCATAAATGCGGGACCGGAGTACTTAAACGGCATCCCGTGGGAGCAGACGCCTACGCTTATCAGGAGCATAGTATATGTGAGCATAGTGTTGATAGGTATAGTGGCGCTTATATATATTGTTGATATACTGAGGCGCCGCAGCCGCGAGGTGATAACTGAGGCAGTCACGGACGGCTTACTCTTTATCGGATTTATCGCGCTCTGCATAGCCTGCTCATCTGTCACTATCAGACTGGAGATGAGATGGATATATGTCTCGTACGCCGCTGCCCTGATCTATGCCGCTTACATGATAGGGCATATAGATGACACGCATAGGGGCGCAAGACGTACCATAGCCGTATTTACAGTATACGCAGTCCTCAGCATTTATGTTAATATCTTCTGCAGAGGGTATTTTACCAGGATACATTTCTGGCCCAATCAGCTCAGAATGAATTCACTTGTGGAGCAGACGGTCGAAAAATACGGCTTGGACGGCATATTGGGCAAGGACATCTACATCCTCGGCAACAGCTATGAGATGACCCGCTTCTACGCGGATACCTTCTTCAAGACCTTTGACCCTGAAAGGAAAGCGGAAGGCACGAGAGTGATATTTGTAGACGATACGGACGAGATAGACAAGGATAAGCTAAAGGCAGGAGAGGCGATAGTGCTCTGCGAGCTACCGGAGGACAACGCATACCTCGATGTGACGGAGAGTGTCATCGAGGAGATAGGCTAAGGACGATGAGAGCACAGGAAAGACACCAGCTTATAAAATCTATAATATTGCCGGTATTGGGCATCATTTTCACGGCGCTCTATATCGGCGCGTCCTCGGTAGATGTCGTATATTCGGATTATTTCAGACTTGTCAATGAATACCTCTCGGATGTCACGGACCTAAGTCGTCTGCTTGTGCCGGATATATTGACACGCATACCGGCGACCTTCTTAGGAAGACTGGTAAATGTACTGTCATTTAATTACTCCGTGACCTTCGACAGGGTGCTCTGCGTCATAGGACTTGCGCTCATAGCGATAACAAGCGCCGAATACATGCACAGGAAGGAAATCAGCTTCAAGTGGCAGGCAGCATTCTATATAGTGCTGTTTTCACTTAACAAGTGGGAGATACTCTTAAATGGTACCTCATGGCCGCATTTGGTATCCTTCGGACTGTTCTTTGCAAGCTATCTTATATTGGATCTCGTATGGACAGGAGACGCCGACGGGAGAGAGGAGCTTGTGCTCTGTCTGTTCCCGATAGTTATGCTGCTCTTTGCCGGAGAATATATAGTGTCTTATGCTGTCACCTTGATACTTATATGTGTGATGGGCTTGCTCTTAGGCGGCGCAGGCAGCAGGGCAGGCAAGCGCGAATACGGCATATACAGGAGTGTTATCATCAGCGCAGCTCTGGCTCTGTTTCTCTATATGCTGAGCAGACATTTTGCAGTATGGGAGCACGCGGGAGCCACGGAGCAGAGTCTCGTAGAAACTATAGTGTCGGAGCCCAAGCTCCTGCCCAAGATGTTCATCAAGTCATTTGCAGGTATGGTATTCGGCAAGGAGGTCATAGACAGCTTTATTGCGGGTGGAGCGGCTATGCCGAGCAAGGTAGTGCTCTTTATAGGCTGCATCGTGATGCTTGGATATCTGCTGGCAATCATACTCTATCTGCAAAATGATATGCTGGAGAAGACGGTATTTCCGCTTATACTCATTATATCGGGCGGCATTAACCATGTGCTTGTCACACTTGCAAGATGGATATTCCTAAGAGACGACTATGCGTTAAGCTCGAGATACGCGGCGCAGTTCATGGTAGGCATACTGGGGATGATATTGGTATTTGCCATGTTCAACAGGCAGAGACGGCCTTACAGGCGAGTCGACGAGCGGCGGCGCAATATTACGAGAGCCGTTGCCGGCGGCCTGACAGTTTTAATTGTGCTCGGAAACTGCTATACTGATTATCGTGAGCTCAGGATATCCAAGTACCGCAAGGCCAATTACAGGCAGATGGTTGAGGCACTCGTGGATCACGCAGAGTACAGCGAGGAGGAGCTCTTAGCCATGTTGGAGTGGCACAAGGCACCGGAGCAGCTCTACAGTGCGATAGAGATATTGGAAAGTAAGCGGCTCAACGTATTTGCAGTACCCAAGATAAAGGACAGCGGAGAAAGTGAGACGCCGGCGGGCTGAGCACAGAGATGCGACGCGGTAGTAAGGAAATACAGGATTGCGGGAGCGCGCCAGTGCGCCAGTGCGCAGCAATCCGTACTTTTAGAGCATGTGGCGCCTGCACACACGTAGGCATGGTTGTTACATAGATATATTTACAGACAGCATAGTGCAGATGAACAAGGTCTGCGGAGGTATATATGAAGGTAGTTATATTGGCGGGGGGACTCGGCACAAGGATAAGTGAGGAGAGCCACCTAAGGCCCAAGCCCATGATAGAGATAGGCGAGCGACCGATACTCTGGCACATAATGAAATATTATTCGACCTATGGCTTCAATGACTTCATTATATGTGCAGGCTACAAGCAGTATGTCATCAAGGAGTATTTCTCGGATTATTTCCTGCATAACTCAGATGTGACCTTTGATCTGGCGACCAATTCGATGACCATACATAACAATAATTCGGAGAATTGGAAGGTCAGCGTGATAGACACGGGACTCAATACCATGACCGGCGGACGCATAAGGCGTGTGCAGCAGTATATAGGCGATGAGACCTTTATGCTGACCTACGGCGACGGTGTGTGCAATGTAGATCTTGACGCATTGCTGAGCTTCCATAAGTCACACGGCAAGACGGCTACCATCACCACAGTCAATATCTCCGAGATGAAGGGCGTCTTGGAGGTGGAGGACAACGGACTGATTACCGCATTCAGAGAGAAGGAGGAGCGCGACGCTTCACTCATAAACGGCGGGTACATGGTATTTAATAAGGAGATATTTGATTATCTTGATTCCGATGCAACAGTGTTAGAGAAGGAGCCCTTAAGCCGCCTGTGCGCTGAGGGACAGCTCATGGGCTTTAATCATAACGGCTTCTGGCAGTGCATGGACACGCAGCGCGAGAAAAACAAATTAGAGGAGCTGTGGGCATCAGGCAGAGCTCCGTGGAAGAGATGGTAATATGACGGATTTCGGGAAATTGTGCGAATTCTATAAGGGCAAGAGGGTGCTCATCACCGGACATACCGGATTCAAGGGCAGCTACTTAACGGTTATACTCGGCATGATGGGAGCTGAGATCTATGGCTATGCGCTGAAGCCAAATACGGATCTCTGTCTCTTCGACATCATATACGGAGATGGTATGTCGAGCAGGACGGAGACGGAGCTGAGTGTCAGATGCTCAACTCCCGGAGCCGGAGGCAGAGGCATAATCGAGAGCCGCATAGGAGATGTACGCGATATAGAGAAGCTGTCGGAGTTCTATGAGCGCATAGAGCCGGAGATAGTTATACATATGGCAGCGCAGCCCTTGGTGAGGGAGAGCTACCGCATACCGCGTGAGACCTATGAGATAAATGTCATGGGCACTGTCAATATACTCGAGTGCATAAGACATAAGCCATGCTGTAGGTCCTTTCTCAATGTGACTACGGATAAGGTGTATTATAATGAGGAGAGGCCAAACTACGGCTATCGTGAGGATGACAAGCTGGACGGATATGATCCTTATGCCAACTCGAAATCCTGTTCGGAGCTTGTGACTCACAGCTATGCAGCCTCGTTCCTGCAGGCACAGGGCGTGGCAGTATCTACGGCACGTGCGGGAAATGTCATAGGCGGCGGGGATTTTAGCCTCGACCGCATTATCCCTGACTGCGTGAGAGCGGCAGTAGAGGGCAGGGAGATGAAGCTGCGTAATCCCGACAGCATCAGACCCTACCAGCATGTATTGGAGCCGTTATTTGTATATCTGACCATAGCCATGGAGCAGGCACTGGACGCTAAATATGCCGGATGGTACAACGTCGGACCAGACCGCGAGGACTGTGTCACAACAGGTGAGCTATGCCGTTTATTCTCTCACGAATACGGCAACAACATGCAGATAAGCTCAGCAGCCGAGGCAGGAGCGCCACACGAGGCAGGTCTGCTGCTCCTAGATAACAGCAGGATAAAGCATATCTTCAACTGGGAGCCGATATGGCATATAGACAGGGGTGTAGCTGCCGTCTGCACATGGACTAAGGCATGGCGTAAGGGCAATGCTTATGCCAATGATGAGCTGATCAGACAGATATTAGCATACAGCAAGGGGGATAAGGTGTAATGAATGATTTCTTCAAGGGACTAAGCGAGTCCGAGGCACGCAGGAAGCTCACGGAGCTTGCAGGCGAATATTGCGATATATATAAACGTGACAGTGATAAGCCGTTTGCGGCAGGCGAGCGCATACATTATGCAGCCAAGATATATGACCGTGAGGAAATGACGAGACTCGTAGACAGCGCCTTGGAGTTCTGGCTCACCATGGGCAGATATACAGATGAGTTCGAGGCGAGCTTTGCACGGTACCTGGGAGTGCCCTACGCCAATGCGACTACCTCCGGTTCATCAGCTAATCTCCTTGCATTTATGGCACTTACGTCTCATCAGTTAGGAGACAGAGCTATAAAGCGTGGCGATGAGATTATCACGGTAGCGGCAGGCTTTCCTACGACGATCACACCGGCGCTTAATTTCGGTGCTGTGCCAGTATTTGTAGACGTGAAGCTTCCCGAATACAATATAGACGAGTCCAAGCTTGAGGCGGCATTGTCAGACAAGACCAAGGCGGTGATGGCAGCACATACTCTCGGCAACCCCTTTAATCTGCGGGTGGTAAGAGATTTCTGCAAGAAACACGGTCTCTGGCTTATCGAGGATAACTGCGACGCGCTCGGCAGCCGCTATCATATAGACGGAGCGTGGAAGCTTACCGGAGCCATAGGCGATATAGGCACATCCTCCTTCTATCCGCCGCATCACATGACTATGGGAGAGGGCGGAGCCGTATATACGAGCAACCCGCTGCTGCATAAGCTTATGCTGAGTATGAGGGATTGGGGACGCGACTGCATATGCAAGTCAGGTCAGGACAATCGCTGCGGACATCGCTTTGACGGACAGTTCGGAGAGCTGCCGCAGGGCTACGATCACAAGTATGTATATTCGACCTTTGGCTATAACTTAGGCATCACGGATATGCAGGCAGCGATAGGCTGCGCACAGCTAGAGAAGCTGCCGGGCTTTGCTGAGAAGAGAAAGCATAACTGGAGCTTCCTTAAGGACGCACTCTCGGGTGTGCAGGATAGGATCCTGCTGCCTAAGGCAGAGGCGGATTCGGATCCGAGCTGGTTTGGATTCTGCATGACTCTGGAGGAGGGCTTGGACAGAAATGCCGTCGTAAGATATATAGAGGATCACGGCGTACAGACGCGTCTGCTATTTGCAGGCAACTTCATTAAGCAGCCCTGCTTCGATGCCATAAGGAATGACGGCGTATCGTATAGGGTTGCGGGAGAGCTTACCAATACAGACATTATCACCGAGCGTACGTTCTGGATAGGCGTATATCCCGGCATGAGCGAGGACAAGCTCACATATATGGCAGATACAGTGAGAGCTGCAGTAAAGGCACAGTGAGCAGCAGCTAAGAGAAACAATAGACAAGCGGGTGCAGTACCGGCTCGCGTCAAATGCAGAAGGGAAACAAGAGCACCGCGCATTATGGCAGAATATGACGAACAAAAGCTTATAAAGGCACAGCAGGCAAGCCTCGACATATTGTTAGAGACGGATCGCATATGCAGACAGCATGGGATAAGTTATATGCTTGACTCGGGTACATTGCTCGGTGCGGTGCGGCACAAGGGTTTTGTACCTTGGGATGACGACATCGACATCGCTATGACGAGGGATAATTTCGAGAGGTTCCGCGCCGTCGCCATGAATGAGCTTGCGGCAGGCATGGAGTTAGTGATGCCAAACGAGCTTGGAAGCGGCGATGTATTCTATGATTTTACGCCGCGCATCATTTACCTTAACTCAAGACGTCATGCCGACTCGGATGAGATGCACTATTATGGCGGCAAGCTCAATCATCTCTGGGTGGATATATTTATATTGGACAATATATCGGACAATATCTTCCTCGATAAGCTGACACGCTTCAGACAGATGACGCTCTACGGGTTTGCCATGTCCAAGAGATACAGCTTAGATATGGGCAAGTACAGCAATATGAACCGCTTAAAGGTGCAGACTCTGGTCACGCTCGGTCGCTGCACGGATATGCAAGACATATTTAAGCGGCAGGAGAGCCTGTCCGTCAGATACAATACCGGCAATACCAAACGCCTGTATTACTCCAATTATCAGCCTGATTATCTCGGGGTCACGCTTAAGCGCGAGTGGGTCGAGCCGGTCGAGGAGCTGGAGTTTGAGGGGCATATGCTGATGGTACCGGCGTATTATCACGAGGTGCTTACTGAGGTTTACGGAGATTACATGCAGCTGCCGCCGGTGGAGCAGAGAGTACCGTCACATTCTGATGAGATAGAGGTGTACGGGTAAAGGCAGCATGTGGAACACAGTACAAAAGTGACGGATTGCTGCGCGTTTACGCATTTATAGGATCCTGTTCTGACGAAGGAGATAAGCTTGAGTAAGAAGATAAGCCTCATAGTATCTGTATATAATGAAGAGGGCGGACTGAGAGATTTCTTCGCTACGGCGCGAGGCGAGTTGGATAAGTTCACCGCGTCACAGCCGGAGTATACCTACGAGCTGCTCTTTGTAAATGACGGCAGCACGGATAAGAGCGCTGCCATATTGTCAGAGCTAAAGGCAGCAGTACCAGACAAGACAAGAGTGATAAGCTTCTCACGCAACTTCGGTCACGAGGCAGCAATGACTGCCGGGCTTGATTATGCAGAGGGAGATTATCTTATATTTATGGATGCGGACCTGCAGCATCCGCCTGCCTGCATACCGGCTATAATGAAAGAGCTTGAGGCGGGGCATAATATCGTCAGCATGGTGCGAACCAAGAATGAGGGCAGCAACGCCGCAGGCAGCTTTGCGTCTGCTGCATTTTACAAGCTTATCAATGCGATATCTGATGCCAAGATGACACCGGCAGCCTCGGATTTCTTCGCTATGGACATGCAGGCTGCCAAGGTACTGAGAGCCAATTACCGCGAGAAGGTTAGGTTCTTGAGGGGCTTTGTCCAGAATATCGGTTTCGACAGAGTAAACCTTGAGTATAAGGCGGGAGCCCGCGCTGCGGGAGAGAGCCATTACAATTTCAGAAGACTGCTCAGATTATCGGTAGATGCAGTGACCTGCTTCTCTGATATGCCGCTCAAGCTCGGCGTATATGCAGGACTTGCCTCAGGTGGTCTGGGCGTACTGCTCATTATATATACACTGCTCACGAGAGGCGGAGCGCCGAGCGGATATGCTACCATAGTCATATTGCTCTGCTTCATGTTCGCAGTGCTCTTCATGCTCTTAGGCATCATGGGCAGCTACATATCTATCATATTCCGCGAGCTGAAGGACAGACCGATATATATAGTGGAAGATATAAGGTGACAGTGGATAAGATAGGGCGGACTTATAATGGAAGAACAAAAAAACGCAGTATCAGATTTTAAGGCTAATATTAAAACAGTGATTGAGAAGCTATTCACCCCGCTGTGGCTGTGTCTGGTATCACCAATCCTGCTGTTCGGCGGGATGAAACTCGGCACGCTTATCTACTGGTTAGAGTACATTTTCCCCTCACTGGCAGAGAGTGATTTATGGATAACCTGCGGATCATATGCAGAATTTTTGGGCGTATGGGCGTTGGTGCTGCTCGTGATTGCGGCTTTCCCTAAAAACCGTCCCATCCTCGGTGCACTTAAATGCAATGTACGCGGAAACAAATGGACACATTTTGTTGCAGGGCTTGCCATAGGCTTTGGTATGAATGCGTTGTGCGCCGTAGCTGCGCTCATAAACGGTGACATACGTATACACCTCGATTCCTTCAACCTGACTGCATTTGTGCTTATGTTTGTCGCGGTGTTTATTCAGTCATCCTCGGAGG
>CAVHZK010000068.1:0-2624 GCA_963640215.1 bacterium
CTTGAGGAAGGTGACAAGTCCCTGTCCACCTGAGTCCACTACTCCGGCTTCCTTGAGCACGGGGAGCAGCTCAGGCGTCTGCTGCAATACCTCGTAGCCGTAGTCGACAACATCAGCGCACAGCTTGGTGAGATCCTCGGTCTCGTCAGCTATCTCGCTTATCTTGTCTGACATGCCCTTGGCTACAGTCAGGATGGTGCCCTCCTTGGGCTTCATAACAGCCTTGTATGCCGTCTCCGACGCACGTCTGAATGCAGCTGCAGCGAGAGCGGCATCTATGCTCTCGTGCTCCTCTACTGTCTTGCAGAAGCCTCTGATGAGCTGTGACATGATGACGCCGGAGTTGCCTCTTGCGCCTCTCAAAGAGCCGCTCGACATAGCCTTGACGACTGCCTTCATGCTGTCTGAGTCTGCCTCATCTACAGCCTTGGCAGCAGTCATAATGGTCATGGACATATTGGTACCGGTATCTCCGTCAGGTACTGGGAACACATTAAGCTCGTTTATATATTCTTTATTTCTCTCAAGATTATTAGCGCCGGCTATAAAGCACTTCTTCAGCAATCCGGCATCTATAGTATTTACAGACAAGTTTAAGCCTCCTTGATCAGTCTATTGGTCTGACGCTCTCTACGTACACATTTACCTTATCTACCTTCAGCCCCGTGTGCTCCTCTATCCTGTAGCGCACCGTCTCGATAAGGTTCTCTGCAACTGCATAGATGCTCACTCCGTAAGCTACGATGACATGCAATTTCAGCGCAATTGAATTATTCTCTCTGACGCTTACCTCTATGCCGTTCTGGAGGGACTCTTTCCTGAGCAGCCTTACAAAGCCGTCTCTCAGACTGACCGCTGCCATACCCACAACACCGAAGCACTCCACCGCAGCCGAACCCGCGATAGCAGCTATAACGTCACTTGATATATTGATGTTGCCAAATTGGTTATTTATCTTACCCTTCATGGCTGTCCTCCTTAGATTGTTCGAATAATTCTACCATAAGTACGGATATTATGCCACTTGTAAAAATGACAGCTGGAAATGACTTTCTCCGTAAGCAAGCCTGCCAGTGTGTACTTGCAGGCGCCGCATAATCTAAGAAAGCCGGACTTGTGCTTTCGCACTCATCCGGCTCCATGCATATTGCTATGTAAATGTTGTATAAGGCTCGTGCCTTGCTTGCGGTGTATTGCCGCGTCGTAGCCTTAAACCTAAGACTCTGCCTATAGTCTCGTCTGCGAGCTTATTCAGCCTTAGACTCAGTGGCCTCGTTCTCGTCTACAAGACCCTCGAAAATCTCTCCGCTTGCAAGCTCATTGGCCTTAGCCACATAATCGTTAAGTGTGCCATCGGCTATGCACTTGGCAATTGCCTCATTTACACCCTTAAGCAGTGCCTCATTGCCCTTATTAACTCCTACTACAGAGCCCTCTGCATCATAGGGAACCTCCAATACTATCTCAAGCTCTGGATAGTTCTTGGCATAGCTCTCAGCTACCATAGTCTCGATGTATGCTCCGTCCATCTTGCCTGCAAGCAGATCAGCGATGATATCCGTTACCTTAGCCATCTCAAGTATGTCGGCCTCAGGTGAATTCTCCTTGGCAAGTCCAGCCTGAATAGAACCTACCTGTGCACCTATGGTGTACTCCGGATTGTTGGTGTCCTCTAATGACTTGAACTTGTCTGCATTATCCTTGAGGCATACAAAGGACTGACCTCCGGTGATATATATATCAGAGAAGTCCATAACGTCCTCACGGTCAGGTGACGGTGAATATCCTGCCATGCCGAGGTCAACATTGCCCTGTGAGAGCTCCATGATGGTTCCGTCGAAATCCATCGGCACTACCTCTAACTCAAGTCCGAGATAATCTGCGATATACTGTGCAAGATCCATATCGAAGCCTGCAAGCTGCGGCTGACCGTCTGCATCGATGGCATAGAACTCATAGGGTGCAAAGTCCGGGCTTGTAGCTACTGTAAGCTTGCCCTCCTCAACAGTCTCAATCTTGGATGCAACCTCGCTGCTCTCAGCGCTTTCGGCCTCTGCCTTCGTCTCTGCTGCCTCAGCCTTAGTCTCGGCTGTTGCAGTAGTATCTGCTGTTGATGATGAACCGCAGGCTGCAAGTGATGCAGCCATAAATGCGGCAAGTGCTCCTGCTAAAATTTTCTTCATTTTCTTCTCCCTTTGTTGAAAACTCTTACTATCTTTATTTGGTGTTGTGGGTATTTTCCCCCAATACACTGTCTGGTAAAATGTGCCTCGACACACTTCTTACTCTCGTACTCTCCAAGCTCACACATAAACGCTCACTTTTATGATGTACGATAAATCCGTATTATACCCCGCATTGGAGCATTGTCAATACCCTTTCTTATAATTATTCATTATAATTTATTTTTATGCAGATATTACTCGTCCTCTAACTTCAGCACGCTCATAAATGCCGACTGCGGTATCTCTACGGAGCCGAAGGTACGCATACGCTTCTTGCCTTCCTTCTGCTTCTCAAGGAGCTTTTTCTTACGTGTGATATCGCCGCCGTAGCATTTTGCAAGCACGTCCTTGCGCAGAGCCTTAATTGTCTCTCTCGCTATAATCTTGCCGCCGATTGCA
>CAVHZK010000069.1:0-3226 GCA_963640215.1 bacterium
TCGAGCTTTGACAATTGGCGAGCGTAAAGGTCATGTTTTATGGGTCTTTGCGCTCATTTATGAATGTTTTGCAGGATTGCGGGAGCGCGTAAGCGCGTAGCAATCCGTCACTTTTAGACTATGTGGCGCCAGCAGGCACGCAGGCATGGTTATTTATCCTCCAACTTACATTGAAGGCACTTTGAACACAATCTCAGGAAAGGAGGCGCAGGATGCCCAAGCGTACATACATTGCCATAGACCTTAAATCCTTCTACGCCTCCGTTGAGTGCCGTGAGTTGGGGCTTGACCCGCTCGATACGCATCTAGTTGTCGCAGACGAAAGCCGCACGGACAAGACTATATGTCTTGCCGTTACGCCCTCACTCAAGAGCTACGGTATATCGGGACGTGCGAGGCTCTTCGAGGTCAAGCAGCGAGTAGACGAGGTAAATGCTGCGCGGCGCCTGAAGGCTCCGGGGAAAACATTTACAGGGAGCTCACATTTTCAGTCAGAGCTTGAAGCAGATCAGTCTCTATCGCTTGATTTCATCGTCGCGCCTCCGAGGATGGCATACTATATGGATTACAGCACGCGCATATACTCCATATATATGCAATACGTTGCGCCGGAGGATCTTGTCGTGTACTCTGTGGACGAGGTGTTCATGGACGTGACCGAGTACCTCGACACCTACAAGCTCACGGCACGAGAGCTCGCCATAAAAATGATACGCGATGTACTGGATAAGACAGGCATCACTGCTACTGCCGGCATAGGTACCAATCTCTTTCTCTGCAAGGTCGCCATGGATATCGTGGCAAAGCACATACCGGCAAATGAGCATGGGGTACGCATAGCGGAGCTTGATGAGATGAGCTATAGACAGCAGCTCTGGGAGCACCGCCCTATCACAGATTTCTGGAGAGTCGGGCGCGGTTATGCAAGGAAGTTAGCGCAATACGGCATCTATACCATGGGAGATGTGGCGCTCTGCTCTCATCAGGATGAGGATTTCCTGTATGGACTCTTTGGCAAGAACGCCGAGCTACTCATAGACCACGCATGGGGCTATGAGCCCTGCACCATAGCGGACATCAAGGCATACAAGCCGAGCACCAACAGCCTAAGCTCAGGTCAGGTACTCTCTTGTCCTTACACGGCTGTCAAGGCGAGACTCGTTATGCGTGAGATGGCTGACGCTCTTGCCTTGGATCTCGTAGACAAGGAGCTTGTCGCAGACCAGATAGTGCTGACCATCATCTATGATATAGAGAACCTCACTGACCCTATGCGCAAGGCTAATTATCATGGTGAGATCGAGCGTGATTACTACGGGAGGCTTGCTCCCAAGAAGGCTCACGGCTCCATAAATCTCGGCTCGCACAGCTCGTCGGCTAAGATGATAATGAATGCTGCCTCTAAGCTCTACGACCGCATAGTTGACAGCTCGCTCTTGGTGCGCCGCATATATATAGTGGCTAATCATGTAGTGCCGGAGAAAGATGCGCCCGCGTCAAGCAGCGACAATATGCAGCTTAAGCTTTTTACTGATTATAGCGCCGAGGCGGCAAGGCAAGAATCTGAAAATGCAGCGCTTAAGCGCGAGCGCAAACTCCAGCAGGCGGCTCTCGCCATCAAGAAGAAATACGGCAAGAATGCAATACTACGCGGCATGAACCTTGAGGAAGGCGCAACTGCAAGGGAACGCAACTCGCAGATTGGGGGGCATAAGGCATGAACAAAAAATACGATAGCATCATTAACCTGCCGCACCATGAGTCCAAGACTCATCCTCCGATGCCTATGCACGACCGTGCGGCGCAGTTTGCGCCCTTTGCGGCATTGACAGGATATGACACTGCCATCAGAGAGACAGATCGTGTACTTGCCGAGAGATTTACTCCGGACGGCAGGGAAGTGCAGCTTAGTGAATCTGAAGAAATAAATGCAGAGAATATAATTTTCCCGTGATGCCTGCTAACGCGCTGGTATAGGTGTTATCTCGTTTTTTTGCGATCGGCTCAGCTCACGCAATCATCACTATTTAAGAAGGGCAGTTACTTACAACATGGCTACTCTCAGCTACCACGAACAGGAAGACAAACGCATATATAAGAAAATGCACACATTTATGGCGGAGCTGCCGCCCTATTGCCGTACCTTTTTTACCGGCATAGAGCCGCGTACTCAGTCGCGTACAAGGCTTGCTTATGCTTATGATTTGAGCATTTTCTTCTCTTATCTCAAGCATGTGAATCCTCTCTATAAGGACTATAAGACTAAGGACTTCACGCTGTCAGACCTTGCTAATGTCAGCGTGCATGATATTGAGGAGTACATGGAGTATCTCAAATACCGCCCTGATGACGAGTCTGGCGAGATAGCCAACAAGGAGACCGGCATCAAGCGTAAGATATCCTCGCTTAAGTCCTTTTACAATTACCTGTATGCCAATGAGATGATAGCCAAAAATCCTGCCGCCATCGTCAAGCTACCCAAGATACATGACAAGGAAATCATACGGCTTGATTATAATGAGGTCGCCCGACTACTTGACGAGGTAGACTCCGGCGAGCAGCTTACCAAGCAGCAAAAGGCTTATCACAACAAGACACGTAAGCGCGATTTGGCGCTGCTCTCTCTCCTCCTTGGCACCGGTATGCGTATATCGGAGTGCATAGGCATAGATCTAAAGGACATCGACCTTGATGAAACTGCCGTGCGCATACATCGTAAGGGCGGCAAGGAGGAAACTGTGTATTTCAGCGATGAGGTTGCAGAGGTGCTAAAAGCTTATCTTGAGGAGCGCCTTAATGCCATACCGGAGGCAGGTCACGAGACTGCATTCTTCCTCTCTCTGCAGAATAAGCGCATGTCCGTGCGCAGTGCCGAGCTCATGGTCAAGAAATATGCGCAGATAGTCACACCGCTTAAGCATATAACCCCACACAAGCTTCGCTCCACCTACGGAACGCATCTCTATCAGGAGACAGGCGACATCTACCTCGTAGCCGATGTATTAGGTCACTCCGATGTAAATACGACCAAGAAGCATTACGCTGCCATCGACGAGAGCCGCCGCCGCGCCGCCCGCAAGGCAGTCAAGCTGCGCGAGGATTGAAATAGCCGTTCGTCTATATTTGGTTGATTATGTCTGCAATATTGCCGAACGGCTGTAAATGTTTTGTAGATTGCGAGAGCGCGCCAGCGCGTAGCAATCCGTACTTTTATTATATGTGGCGC
>CAVHZK010000070.1:0-8934 GCA_963640215.1 bacterium
GATCGCGGATGGTTCCGGATAAGCCGGCAGCGCAGAGGTCAGCGCCGAAGAGCGTGGGATCGGAGAGTATACTCATAAGTCGTTCATCTGTGCAGCTCATGGGCTCACCTACCTTGATGCCGGACAGCTTTGCCTGCAGCTCAGGTATGCGCGGATCGTCGCTAAGCTCCATGGGATTAAGTTCATCATCAAGAGCAAGGAGATAACGCAGCCATGCTGCTATAACAAAGGGTATCGCACGGAGTGAGGATATACTCAAGCTCTCCGACGCTATATATGCCTTGATGGTCTCGCCAAAGCGCACAGGTATCTTCTGACTGGTGTCGCAGGCGATACGCTGCGGCATATCGGGTATATACGGATTGGGGAGGCGCTCATTTAGCACAGCATCAAGGAAATCACGCGGATTAAGCACTCCGGGATCTGTCACGACAGGCATACCCTCGACATATCCTATATGCTCAACAAGACGCTTGAGATCCGAGTCTCGCATCTCCTCATATATACGCTTATAGCCCAACAGACAGCCGAGCACCGCGAGAGCAGTATGCAGCGGGTTGAGGCAGGTCGTAACCTTCATACGCTCTGTCTTATTGACGGTATCACGGTCAGTCATAATGACACCGGCTTTCTCAAGCGGCGGACGACCGTTCGGGAAGCTGTCTTCTATAACGAGATATTGACAGGACTCCGCATTTACAAAGGGAGCAACGGCAGCACCGTGACTGCGTGCGATAGGCTGCATGTCCTCGATGCCGTTTGCCTCAAGCATATCGGCAATATCGGCGTTGGGGCGTGGCGTTATCTTATCTATCATGCTCCACGGAAATGAAACCTTAGCCTCATCATTTAAGTAATCAATAAAGCCCTGCGGCACCTTGCCGGACTTTAGCCAGGCCAAGGCAATACTTAATACCGCACTTTTAAGCTTCTCTCCGTTATGGCTGCAATTATCCATGCTGACTACGGCGATAGGCTTGGCACCTGCATTGTAGCGGTGTAAGAGCAGGGCAGTAAGCTTGCACATGATATTGCTGAGCTTGTCCGGGCCAGCCTCGATATCGGCAGCAACGGACGGCGTAAAGCTGCCATCGGCATCATTTACCGCGTAGCCCTTCTCGGTGATGGTAAATGAGCAAAGCTGCAGGCTCGGTGAGGCAAATATCTCATAGAGCCTGTCAAGCTGGTCTGTCTTATTCCAGTCGGCATGAAGTGCCTCGGTGATGCTTGCTATAACATTTTTGTCTGCGTGACCGTCAGCGTAGAGCGTAACAAGCAGAGTCAGGTTATCGTAGGGCTTGTAGACCTTCTCAATCTGCTCACCATCTGAGCTGTCTGCGGCTATGATGCCGGTCGAGGCGAGACCTCTCTCAAGGAGCTCATCCTGCAGATTGGCTATGTATCCGCGGAAAATGTTGCCTGCACCAAAGTGTATCCATGTCGGATTGGATGCGGTGTCTTCGATGACCTTGCCAATGTCGTAGGATGGGAGACGTACGCCTGCCTCATTCCATGCAGCTTTATTTTCTAGAGATTGCAGATTTAGCTTCATGCTGTGTCCTTTCAGAAATAACAACTATATTTGTGTGTTTGCAGGCGTCACATAGTCTAAAAGTGACGGAGTGCTACGCATTAACGTGCTCGCGCAATACCTTTAGCGCGAACAACAAGCTTAGAAACCGATGGAGCAGCCGCCGTCAACCACGAGAGTAGTGCCGTTTACGAAGCTTGCCGCATCGGAGCAGAGATATACAGCTGCCCAGCCTATATCCTCGGGCTTGCCGTAGCAATTCATGGGTGTGTGACCGAGTATCTTCTGCTGGCGCGGCAGGTCTGCATCGACTGCCTGATGGAACATAGGCGTATCTATAAATCCCGGTATTATAGCATTAACGCGTATGCCCTCGGCAGAGATATCTCCGGCAAGGCATCGGGTAAGACCGAGCAGTGCGCCCTTGGCAGAGCCGTATACGCATACCTTGGTAAGACCAAGTAGTGCTGACTCAGATGATATAAATATGATGCTGCCGTGCTTTTTCTTAAGCATATAGGGGAGAGCCGCCTGACACAGAGCAAAGGCGCCGTAGAGATGTACGTCCATCAGGTCGCGAAAGTCCTGTATGGTGATGTCCGGCACGGGCTTCTTGCAATGGCGTCCGGCATTGTTGATGATAAAATCGCAGGAGCCGTAGGTATCGACTATCTCCTTGATGAAAGCGGGAGCTGCATCAGTGTCGGTGATATCATGTGTATAAAAATGCACATCGCCGTCTATCTCGTTGCAGGCCTCTCTAAGCAGCTCCTCGCGTCGTCCAGTGATGATAACTGTAGCGCCTGCAGAGGCAAGGCATTTGGTGATGGCATAGCCGAGTCCTGAGCCGCCTCCCGTAACCAAGGCAACATTGCCGCTTAAATCAAAAGCCTGCTTAAAATAATCGTTCATGTTTAGTATCCTTTCTGCCGCGCGTTGGGGGGGGGCATGTCGCGCTGTGAATGTGGTGCCTGCAAGCACGCAGGCATAGTTGTTTACTCGAGCATCACATTTTCATGCTCAATAATATTTCAGAAGCTTCCACCTCTCTCAAGGAGCTGGAAGGCAGCTCTCATGTAGCCGAGGGCATAAGCCATACCGGCGTGCCAAGGCGCATCGCAGCTCATGAGCGGCGTGTGGTCGGGTATGAGCACGCCGTCAAAGTCATAATCGTAGAGCTGGCGCAGTATGCGGAACATATCTATATCGCCCTCGTCTACAAATACCTCGTCATAGCAGGGAACCTTGCCGCGTACATTTCTGAAATGTATATAGCTTACTCTGCCTTGACCAAGATAGGAGTCGAGGTAGTCATATATGGGCTTGTCGGACTGCATCTCCTGTAAGCTGCCGAGACAGAGCTCTAATTTGTTGGCAGGGCTTGGATTCATATCTATAAGTCGCTGATACAGCTCGGGACGATATACGAGTCTCGGAGTCTGTCTGAGACTTGGCATCGGCGGGTCGTCCGGGTGGAGAGCAAGCTCTACATTAGCTTCCTCTGCGACAGGCAGCAAGGCGTCAAGGAAATAGGAGAGTCTGTCCCAGAGCTCGTCTGAGCTTATACTTGGCATGAAGCCGCCGTCTCCGGCAGAATAGGTCATATTCCATACCTGACCGTTGGGAATGGGTGCATCTAGGTCTATGAGTGAGGCATCGAAGCAGGTGCTCTCGGCGCCGCCTCTCGCAGCGTGCTTTTTCTGATGTCCCCATACACCGGCGAGGCTGAAATTATATCCGAAGGCTTTGATGCCTGCCTTGCCTACATTCTCAATTGTTTGTTTCAGATGGTCTAACTGTTCGTCGCGCTTAGGCCCTGCGAGGAGTACGTCGTACCAGTCTGCAGGGCTGAAGTTCTCGATGCCGTAGATATCGAGACCGTATGAGGCTGCCTGTGCTTTAAGGGAGAGCAGACTGTCTAAGTCCCAGATGGGATCTCCGGCAGCAGAGACGCCGTAATTAACCTTATCGTCCGTGGCGGTAACTATCTGCTTGTCGTAGTAGTTTGCAAGGTGTACGATTAGGTGAGTGCAGCCGCATTGCTTCGCGAATTGGAAGTATTCGGGGGTAAGCATGTGGCGGTAGAGACCGATGCCAAGTTTTAAGTCCATGGGTTAGCTCCTTGAGGGGGTTATATTAAAGTTGAGATACAAGCAGATTGCTACGTGCTTACGCACTCTTGCAATCTACTTGCACTATAAAAAGATATAACACAAGCAGATTGCTACGCACGTGGTACGTATAATAAAAGTACGGATTGCTCCGTGCTTGCGCACTCTCGCAATCTACTTGCACTATAAAAAGATATAACACAAGCAGATTGCTACGCACTGCGTGCTCTCGCAATCTGCCCCAACCACATTCGCAATTCGCTCATTTTCCTGCGGAAAATGGCTGCTTGCTCATGTGGTTTGAGCGTCAAAAGCCCAAACCTCCGTCTGCAAGCAAGCTTGCGTCGGAGCTTGACCTTTTGCATAACTTGTACCATAAACAATATAATACAAGCAGATTGCTCCGCACTGCGTGCTCTCGCAATCTACTTGCACTATAAAAAGATATAACACAAGCAGATTGCTCCGTGCTTGCGCACTCTCGCAATCTACTTGCACTATAAAAAGATATAACACAAGCAGATTGCTACGCACTGCGTGCTCTCGCAATCTGCCCCAACCACATTCGCAATTCGCTCATTTTCCTGCGGAAAATGGCTGCTTGCTCATGTGGTTTGAGCGTCAAAAGCCCAAACCTCCGTCTGCAAGCAAGCTTGCGTCGGAGCTTGACCTTTTGACGCTTGTATTATAACATACTAACATGTCAGTGCAATTTGGAATTTTGTACAAATTTTGGATTGTGGTGGGTTTGCTTGGAGTAGGGTATGCTTGAAGTTAAGAATATAAGCAAATATTATGGCTCGAAGATGGCTATCGAGGATATAAGCTTTAGTGCCTCTTGTGGGCAGATTATAGGTTTGGTGGGGCATAATGGTTCGGGTAAGACTACGACCATGAGCATTATCACCAACTGTCTGGCGCCGGACGGGGGAAGCGTGAGTGTGGACGGAATCTCATTAACAGACGACCCGGTGAAGCTGCGTTCCAAGATAGGTTATCTCCCTGAGATACCGCCTGTATATACGGATATGACTGTTGACGAGCAGCTTGAATTTGCCTGTGGTCTTAAGTCGCTGGCGCACAGCGAATACGAGAGACAGATAGCCTCAGTCTGCGAGAAGCTAAATATAGGCGGAGTGCGTAAGAGACTTATACGTAATCTCTCGAAGGGATACAGGCAGAGAGTAGGCTTTGCTCAGGCTCTGATAGGTGACCCGCCGCTCCTCATATTGGACGAGCCTACTGTTGGACTCGACCCGCAGCAGATTATAGAGCTAAGAGAGCTTATCTCATCGCTCCGCGAGAAGCATACAGTCATATTGAGCTCACATATATTGACAGAGATAGCTGCTACCTGCGACAGGCTGGTCGTATTAAGCAGCGGTCATTTGGCGGCAGACAGTACCTTGAATGAGCTGCTTACTCACGCAGGAGGACAGAGCGGCCTGCTCCTTGAGGCTGATGCTCCTGCCGAGGAGCTCATGCGCTTAGTGCGGACTGTGGACGGAGTGATAGACTGCCGCGCCGAGACCGGGGACTTTGGAAATACCTGCATACGCATATATACAGCTGACGGCGCTGATATACATAGAGAGCTGTTCAGGGCGCTTGCAGACGCGGATTGCCCGATAAGAGCGCTAAGGCCCGTGGAGGTCGGCATAGAGGATGTCTTCCTCCAGCTTACTCACGACAGCCGCTATAAGACGGAGGAATGAATATGAGAGCAGTATACAGAAAGGAAGTCGGACAGCTCTTTCGCTCGATGACGGGATATATCTGCCTTGGTGTATTTGCATTGCTCGGAGGCTGTATCTTCGTCATATATAATCTGCTTAATGCCAATGGAGATATCAGGAATTTCTTTTCGCCGATGATGAGCACTGTTATATTTATCATACCGGTGCTGACTATGCGCAGCTATGCCGAAGAGAGGCACAGCCGTACGGATCAGCTCCTGATGAGTGCGCCTGTAAGTATGCTCTCGGTAGCGGTGGGCAAATTCTTAGCCATTATGACTCTGTTCGCAGTAGGCATGTCGTTTTCACTTATATATGTAATCATATTGGCAGTATTAGGGCAGTTTGACCTGCTCATGGTGCTCGGCAATCTCACTGGTATGCTCGTCTCGGCATCCGCTTTTGCAGCCATAGGTATGCTGATATCGGCATTGACGGAGAGTCAGATTATAGCCTGCGTCGTAAGCTATGCCGTATTGCTTGGTCTGTGGATGGCAGGCTCCGCCAAGAGCTTCATCTCCAACGAATACCTGCGTGAGGCAGTCGGCTGGCTATCGCTCAAGGACCGCTTTGCCGAATTTTCCATGGGCATATTTGACCTTGCCACCATAGTATATTATTTAAGCATCTGCATATTTTTTATCTATGTGGTAGCCTTGATAACGGAGAGCCGCCGCCATGCGTAAGGACAGTATGAATAAACATAATATTAAGCTAAAGGCTGCTGTACTCATCGTGCTTGCCTTCTGCCTGATGGTCGCGCTGAATCTCGCGGTATCGAGGTTCTCTGAGCGCCTCGGTTTGAGAGTGGATATGACGGCTGAGAGACTCTATGAGCTTACAGATGAGACTGCAAATGCGCTCCGCGGGCTTGATACTCCTGTCGATATCAAGGTATTTTCAGCCAAGGAGGACTTCACGCCGCTGGTGGCTGAGGTCTTGCGCCGCTACGATGAGGCATCGGATGAGATTAGTCTTGAATATATAGATCCTTATACGAGACCCGCCGTGGTGGATGAGTATATAGATAAGGGACTCGAGATATATCTGAACACTGTAGTTATAGAGGGCGGCGGATATGCTGAAGCCTTGCAGCTTGAGGACATGTTTGTGCTCGATGAGAGCGGGCAGAATGTGCGGGAGCTTAACTGTGAGCAGCTTATTACGAGCGCGGTGCTGAGGGCAGAGGGCGCAAAGGACAAACGCGCCGTATTTACGGCAGGACATAATGAGTCCGTGTCGGATGCCCTTACGACGCTCCTTACAGCCAACAATTATACTCTGTCTGAGATATCACTTAATCTCGCGGATATTTCAGACGATACGGATTTAGCTGTTATAGCCGCGCCAAGTACTGATTTTAGTGCGGAGGAGATAAATAAGCTTGATGCCTTCATGGAGCGGGGTGGAAGCTTGCTCGTATTTACCGAGCCTGCGTCTGCGGGACTTAATAATCTTGGCGCATTTATAGCAGAATGGGGCATAGGCTTAAGTCATATAATCGTTGCCGAGAAGACACAGTATACGGACTCCAACCCCTTAAGCATAGTGCCGATATACTCAGGACATGAGATAAACAGCTACTTTAATGCCAACAAGCTCTACCTCGTGATGCCGCAGACCATAGCGCTCAACCAGGTATTTGTGACGCGCGGCAATATAACGACAGCCAAGCTCTTGTATTCAAGCGACCGTTCTTATGATGCGGGAGATGACGTCAAGGAAAATGCTGACGGCTCAGGTAGTGCCGCAAATGCTGCGAAAAATACAAGTTCGAACACCAACAGTGCCACAGATGCTGAGCTTGCTCGCAGTAACGAAAATGCTGCCACAAATGCAAGCACAAATATCTATGCCGATGCCAACCAGGGTACTGACACGGAACAGGGCCCCTTCACCCTCGCCATGGCAGCAGAGAAAACAGGCGATAAGCACGCAAGACTCGTAGTCATAGGCAGCCGCGGTATATACAGCGATACGCTCATGAACACGGGCACAAACGGCAATGCGCGTTTTATCGCACAATGCGTATCATGGTGCACGAAGGACGACACGCTCATAAGCATAGCGCCCAAGAACATAAATGATGCGCCGATATCAGTGACCTTAGGACAGATAATCGTATTGGCAGTGCTGCTCATACTCGTACTGCCAGCAGGACTCATGATACAGGGCATAGTCATATACATAAGGCGGCGCCATAGTTAGCCAAGGGGGATAAGCTTAAAGAAATGATGAAACTTAACAGACAGCTTGTCCTTATTGCTCTGATGCTTGTGATAGCGATAGCTACTGCGCTTATATCCTTCAGTTTACCGGATGAGGCGGCTACAGAGAGCGGGCAGGAGTCTATGATAGTCGAGATAAACTCAAGCGAGGTGCAGGCCGTCGTATTAAATAATTCCTACGGAAGCCGCGCATTTATCAATACTCCATCCGGCATAGTTGCAGACGGAGAGGACAGCGGCATATATGCCCAGGATAAGCTGATAGAGCTCGTATACAGCATGACTCATATAGCATCGGAGCGGGATATCGAGCTTACGGGGGAGGATAACTTAGGTCTAAATGAGCCTCTGGCAAGTGTGAGTATATTGCTTGCTGATTCTACCGCGCATCTGACCCTCGGCAGGAAGTCGCCGCTTGCAGAGCTTTATTATCTTAAAAATGAGGAGAGCGGGAGAGCAGGACTTATATCTGAGGACATAGCCAAGCTCATGACAGGCTCCTTCGATGACCTAAGAGAGCTCTCGCTTTTCCCGCAGATAAACAGCAGCAATCTATCCAAGCTTAGCGAGATAAAGCTAAGCTCAGCCTCAGAGAGCATGACTCTCATGCAGGTGCAGACAGATACCAGCAGCACCTTCTTTGGTCTGACCGAGCCTGTGACAGCAGTGCTTAATTGGGAAAATGTATACAGGAAGCTCTTAAGTCCCCTGTACACTCTCGAGCCTGAGCATTTTGTAAGTGATGGTAGATCGCTTTCTGACTATGGACTCGATGAGCCGGAATACACATTGGAGCTTACCATAGACGGCAAGCGTTACCGCTGCGGCTTTAGCGCCAAGGACCCGGATACCTATTATTGTGCCAATCTTGACACCGAGCTGGTGAGTGAGATAAGTAGCGAGCAGGCAGCATTTTTGTCATGCAGCTATGTGGATTTGATAGGAAACAGTGTGTATAATAAAAGCGCTGCAGACGTAGAGAGACTCAGCGCCAAGTACGATGGGGGCAGCATAAGCATAGAGGTAAGAGGTGAGGGAGACGGACTCTCATCCGAAGTCGGTGGAGTGCAGTATGACAGCACAGACACAGTTGAGATATTCCGTACGGCAGGAAATGTCCCGCCCGCAGGCAGGCTTAACGGAGACGAGGATGTAGGTCAGACTGTACTCACGCTTAGCTATACCTTGAGGGACGGCAGCGAGGATATACTTGAATTCATGCCGGTATCCGACAGGCAGTGCGCTGTGTATATTAACGGCAGCGCCGAATTTACAACTTATCTCAGCTCGGTAAGAGATATAATCAACGCCTTTAAGGCGCTTAATAC
>CAVHZK010000070.1:9097-17897 GCA_963640215.1 bacterium
CACAGATAGGGAGATATATGCAGCGACAATATACAGTTCAGGTATCAAGTGTACAGGAGATGGTCTACAGAACCTTGAGGGACAGAATCGTCAGCATGGAGCTTAAGCCGGGCACGGTTATAAGTACTCAGGAGATGGCTGACAATCTGTCTGTAAGCCGTACTCCGGTGCGCGAGGCATTTATCAGACTGCAGGGCGAGGATCTCTTGGAGATAGCTCCGCAGCGTTCTACTGTGGTTGCCAAGATAAATATGAGCAGAGTATATCAGGAGCGTTTCATAAGAGAGGCACTTGAGCTTGAGGCTGTGCCTGAGCTTGTAGAGGCGGCTACGCCTGAGGTCATAGCGGCTTTGCATGAGAATATAGCGGCTCAATATAAGGCAATAGAGGAGAAGAGATATATAGATCTCCTCATGTTGGACAATGCCTTCCATCAGACTGCATTTACAGCCACTGATGAGAAATTAGGACTCAGCATGGTCAGGCAGATGAACGGCCATTACGACAGGATCAGACTCATCATCGAATGGGCCGACAAGCTGGTGCAGCCTGCTATGGATGACCACGAGCGTTATTTGAAATATATAGAGGAAAAGGACGTCGAGAGCGCAAGGAATCTACTCAAATCACATCTGAGAGCGCTCGATGAGGACGTGCCGCGCCTCATAAGCGGCTGGCCTGATTATTTTAACGATAAGGACGTCGAGTCTGTGAGATAGGTCAAGACTTAAGAAACAGCAATTCCAAAAACAGCAATATATACAAATCCAGCCTCTAAAATTTGTTAAAAGCGGCGAAAAATACAAGTTAGCCCGAAATAGATTGAAAAAGAACATGCTAACATGTTAGTATGAGAGACGTAGGGCAAGGATGCCCGGAAAACTATTTATGGAGGGAAAATGATGAAAAAAGTTATTGCATTTGCACTTGTATTAGCAATGGGAGCTTCATTGGTAGCTTGCGGCAGCAGCTCAAGCAGTTCATCGTCAACAGAGACGACTGCGGCAGCAGGTGCAGCAACAGAGGCAGCAGGTGCAGCAACAGAGGCAGCAGGCGGCAGTGCAGAGAAAGCATCCATCAAGTTCGGAAACACACAGTCTGAGACTGATCTGCAGTCACAGTCACTGCTTGCAGTATGCGACAAGTTGGCTGAGGCAACCGACGGCAACTTCACTGCTGAGTGCTTCTTCAGCTCATCGCTCGGCGAGACAGATGACATACTTGAGCAGGCTCTGCAGGGTGCATCGGTGCTGACAGTTACCGACCCGAGCCGTCTGGCACAGTATGTACCGGATTTCGGTATATTGGGTATGCCTTATCTGCTTGAGGATTATACCGGTCTTGACAAGCTTATGCAGACTCAGCAGTATGCAGACTGGGTTAAGGAATTTGCAGACAATCACGGCGTATGGGTTGTAACATCCAACTGGTACTCAGGAGCAAGAAACTTCTGCCTCAACAAGGTAGTTAATAAGCCTGAGGATCTGGCAGGACAGCGTATCCGTACCATCGGTAATGATATCTGCACTACCTCTGTTAATGACATGGGCGCAGTTGCTACTCCTATGAGCTGGTCTGAGGTTTATACCTCCATACAGCAGGGAGCACTTGACGGAGCAGAGGTTCAGACTTCTTCCTTCTATGCTTCACGTCTGTGGGAGGTTGTAAATACCATCAACCGCACGGAGCATTTCCAGCTTATCGGTTGTGCAGCTACCGGTACCGGTTTCCGTGACAGCCTGTCAGCTGACTATCAGCAGCTCTTCCTTGATACCTTCTTCGAGGTTGGAACAGAGTTCCAGAAGAAGACTGATGAGACCTGTGCACAGTGGGAGCAGGAGATGGTAGAGAAGTACGGACTCGTTATCAATGAGGACGTAGATGTAGAGGCATTCCGTGCAGCAGCGGAGAAGGCTTATACCGATCTCGACATGCTTGAGCTTCGTGACCGTATACAGTCAGAGATGAATTCAGCATCGTAAGTGACGGTCTATCTTGAGATTTAAGGCTTGAAAAGTGCCGCCCTTTGCGGCGGCACTTTTCCTTATATCGGATTACTTTTTTCATCATAGCTTGACGGCGAAAGACTTACAGCCTTAAGCTATCGTATTTTCCTGTAAGGTGGTAACAATGAAGAAATTACATGAGAATTTTTGTAAATTGGAGCAGCTGTTATGTAATATCGGCTTTATGCTGATGGTTGCTCTCGTATTTATCTCCTCTGTTGCCCGCGGGGTAGGACACCCGCTGGCATGGAGCATAGACGTAGCACAGCTTATGCTCTGCTGGACGACGCTCATAGGCGCGGATGTAGCATTTAGACATAAGCGCTTTCAGGGACTTGATCTTGTGACGAGACGTTTCCCGATAAGGGTGCAGCGCGTCATAGGCATAGGCGTAGATATAATCATTATGATTGCCCTCGTGATATTTATCATCTACGGCACGAGACTCAGCATAGACAGCTATCTGCGTACCTTCCAGACACTTAAGATGAGTTATTCATGGGTAACGATAGCACTACCTGTTATGTCTGTCCTGATGCTTGTATCTGTAGCATTGGACATAGTTGAGCAGGTAAAGCATTTTGACAGCCCGATAGAACAGTCAAAGGAGGTCGACGGAACAGTATGACACTGCTTGTTTCTTCATTCGTAATATTACTTGTATTAGGTATGCCGGTTGCCTTCGTTATAGGCATATCTGGCATGGCATTTTTCTCCGCAACACCTGAGCTTCCGTTCAGTATAGTTGTTCAGCGTATAGTTGCACAGACTCAGTCATATTCATTTCTTGCCGTTCCTTTCTTCATCTTCGCGGGCGGATTGATGAATGAGTCGGGTATAACCACGAGAATACTTTCCTTTGCACAGGTTGTGACGCGTTCACTCTGGGGCGGAACCGCACAGATATCAGTCGTAATGAGTACGATGATGGGCGGTGTATCAGGCTCCGCTACTGCAGATGCAGCCATGGAGACGAGACTCCTTGCTCCTGAGATGCTGCGACGCGGATACTCGAGAGGTTATATAGTAGCCGTTAACTGTCTTACAGCCATGATCACGGCGACCATACCTCCGTCACTTGGACTTATCATATATGGCTTTGTCGGCGAGGTATCCATAGGACGACTCTTCGTTGCGGGTATCATTCCCGGCATATTGATGATGATATTCCTGATGATTACTACCATCATCACCTGTAAGGCACATGGCTTTGACCCGCCGCAGAAGGATGTGGCACCGCTTACCTGGCATGAGTTCTGGTCGACCTTCAAGGGATCTATATGGGCACTTATATTCCCGGTTATCCTCATAGTAGGTATACGTATGGGCGTATGCACACCGTCCGAGGCAGGAGCATATTGCATAGTATATGCGATAATCATCGGTGTATTTGTATATAAGGAGCTTACCTGGAAGAAATTCTATTCCTGCCTTACTACGGCGGTTATGGATACGGCTGCGGTTATGCTGCTTATCACCATGTCGGGACCGTTCAGCTATGCTGTTACCTATTGCAGACTGCCGCAGGCTCTCGCTAACCTTATATTCGGTATCACGAGTCAGCCACAGCTCCTCATGATCATCATATTGGTATGGCTCTTCATACTCGGCATGTTCTTGGACAGCAATGTAAACTTCCTGCTGCTCACTCCTATATTCCTGCCGATGGTACAGAAGGTGGGATTTGACCCGGTACACTTCGGTGTGTTGATGGCTACTATAGTAACTATGGGCGTATTTACACCGCCTGTAGGCTCCGCTATCTATCCGGTCTGCTCCATCATACGCTGTCCGGTTGATGAATATACCAAGGAAGCATTGCCATTCTTCTTTGCAATATTCCTCGAGATGACCATATTGGTATTCCTGCCGGATGTCGTCATGTTCCTGCCTAATCTCGTATATGGCGTAAGCGGAGGCTAAGATAAGCACATGCACAATATACTTTGCTACGGAGATTCCAATACCAACGGTTCCAACCCCGCAGGCGGACGCTGGGGCAGGTATGAGAGATGGACCGGCATATTGCAGCAGCTACTCGGCGATGAGTATTATGTCATAGAGGAGGGCTGCGGAGGAAGAACTACCGTGATGGAGGATTTCCTTGAGCCGGACAAGAACGGACGCACACAGCTGCCTGTAGCACTGCGTACGCACAGACCGCTTGACCTTGTGCTGATTATGCTCGGCACCAATGATATGAAGCGCAGATTCAGCCTGCTGCCCGAGGATATAGCTTACGGCGCGGCAGAGTTAGGCAAGTTGGTCGAGAGCTACGACTACGGCGGACCTTGGTATCCCATACCGCAGGTAATGCTGATTAGCCCTATAGAATTAGGCGTAGGCATAGAGCACAGTCCTTTCATAGGCTTTGCTCCGGATGCGGTTGAGACCTCGAAGCGCCTTGCGCCTTACTATGAGGCACAGGCCAAGGCTCATGGCTGGCATTATTTCAATGCTGCAACAGTAGCCAAGCCAAGTCCCAAGGATATGCTGCACATGGAGGCAGAGGATCACAGGGCGTTGGCCAAGGCGCTTGCCGCAAGGATAACAGACATATTCAAGAACCATTAGTATCAAGGTGGGGCAGGCGTACACCTGCCCCACCATCAGCTGTATATCACTAAAAGTACGGATTACTGAGCGCTAATGCGTTCTCGCAACACATTTAGAGTATACGTTCAAGCGCCGCAGCGCGGCTGGAGGTACATTTATGAAGAAATTTATGGATAAGGATTTTCTGCTTGAGAATGATACTGCCAAGAGGCTCTATCACGATTATGCTGCCAAGCAGCCCATTATAGACTATCACTGCCACCTAAGCGCCAAGGAGATATGCGAGAACAAGCCCGCACATGACCTTACGGAGCTCTGGCTCTTAGGCGACCACTATAAGTGGCGCATAATGAGAGCAAACGGCATAGAGGAGAGCTTAGTTACCGGAGACGGAGATAACTACGACAAGTTCCTCGCATTTGCCAAGACCTTGCCTTATGCAATAGGCAATCCTGTATATCACTGGACTCATCTTGAGTTACAGAGGTATTTCGGTATAGATGAGATATTAAATGAGACTACCGCACCCGATATATGGGAGCGCACCAAGGCTATGATGGCTGACGGCAAGCATACGCCGCAGTATTTTATCAAGCAGTCCAATGTCTATGCGCTCTGCACGACAGAGGACCCGGCTGATACCTTGGAGTATCATCACCGCATAGCCGAGGAGGGTCTCCTCAGTACCAAGGTGGTGCCGGCATATCGTCCGGATAATGTGCTGCATGTAGAAAAGCAGGGATGGAAATCGCATATAGAGCGCCTCGAGAAGGCATCCGGCGTGAAGATACACGACTTTGATTCTCTCACCAAGGCGCTGTCTGTAAGGATGGATGAATTTGAGCAGGCAGGCTGCGTGGCAAGTGACCACGGCTTCGAGGATATGCCTTTCCTCCCTGTAGGCAAGGCAATGGCAGCTGCCGCATTTGGTAAGGCACTCGCAGGCGGTACCTTGAACTGTGAGGAGACGGAAGGCTATATGACAGAGCTTATGCTCTGGCTCGGCAGAGAGTACGCCAAGCGCGGTTGGGCTATGGAGCTCCATGTAAATGCGATGCGTAATTGCAACACCGAGGCTGTAGCCAAGGTTGGAGAGGGCGCAGGCTATGATTCTGTATGTGATCATCCCATGGCTATAAATATCAGCTATTTTATGAATGAGCTTGAGAAGACGGGAGAACTCCCCAAGACCATATTATTCTCGCTTAATGAGTCGGACAATATGGTGTTTGCAAGCATGATAGGCAATTTCCAGGGCGTAGGCATGGCATCTAAGATACAGATGGGCACCTCTTGGTGGTTCCAGGACAATATAGATGGCATGGAGCAGCAGATGAGGAGTCTCGGCAACGCCGGTCTACTGGGGCATTTCATAGGTATGCTTACAGACAGCAGGAGCTTCCTCTCATATCCGCGCCATGAGTATTTCCGCAGGATATTATGTAATCTCGTAGGCGGCTGGGTTGAGAGAGGACTCTTCCCGGACGATGAGGAGACGCTAAGGAAGCTTGTCTGCGGCATCAGCTTTGACAATGCCAAGAGGTACTTTAAGCTGTAGGGGGAAACAACACATGAAGATGACATTTCGCTGGTACGGCTCTGAAAGCGACAGCGTAACTCTTAAGCAGATAAAACAGATACCGGGCATGAGCGGCATCATGGGTCTCCTGGACTATAAGGCGGCAGGAGAGGTCTGGTACGAGGACGAGATAAAGACCTATATAGATGAGGTACATGCGGCTGGTCTCGAGTGCGAGGTCATAGAGTCTGTAAATGTGCATGAGGATATAAAGTTAGGTCTCCACTCGCGAGATGAATATATCGCCAATTACTGCACTACCATAAGGAATCTTGCCAAATACGGAGTAAAGGTCATAGTCTATAACTTCATGCCCGTATTTGACTGGCTGCGCACGGATCTTGCGCGCGTCATACCGGAGGACGGCTCCAATAGCCTATACTTTGATGAGGCAGAGTTAGGTGACAAGGGTCCCTTGGACATAGTGCGGAGCACGCTCGAGAACAGCAACGGCTTCACACTTCCCGGCTGGGAGCCGGAGAGACTCTCGGAGCTCTCGCACGTGCTCGATATGTATAAGGACATAGACGAGGATAAGCTGAGAGCCAATTACAAGTATTTCCTTGACGGCATTATCCCGACCTGCGAGGAGTGCGGCGTGGTGATGGCCTGCCATCCGGATGATCCTGCATGGAGTATATTTGGGCTTCCGCGTATAGCTCACAGCATAGAGGGCTTCGATAAGATAATTGCCTTGCATGATTCGCCCTGCAATGCGATATGCCTGTGCACAGGTTCACTTGGGTCTGACGAGCATAATGACATACCGGAGGCTATAAGGCATTTCGGTAAGAAGCATAGGATAGGCTGTCTGCATGTAAGGAATATCAAGCACCTCGGATATCACAAGTTCCGTGAGGCATCGCACCTTTCCTCTGACGGCGACCTCGATATGTATGAGATTATGAAGGCTATACATGAGACCTGCCCCGATACCTATATCAGGCCTGACCACGGACGCATGATATGGGATGAGCAGGGACGCCCGGGCTACGGACTCTATGACAGGGCACTTGGAGCCTGCTATCTGAACGGATTATGGGAGGCAATAGTTAAAAATTCTTGACAAAAAAATCAGCTTGCATTAGTGTTAAAAAATGTTTCCATTTTTTCTTTTTAATGTAGATACAAAGGGAGGACATTTATGAAGAAAGTATTAGCAAGCGTACTTGCAGCTTCTATGGCTTTGAGCCTTGCAGCCTGCGGCTCATCCAGTACCGCAGACACAACTGCGGCAGGAGCAGAGGAGACCAAGGCTGAGGAGAGCCAGGCATCCGGAGATAGCGGTGCCAAGGCTGAGGCAGTCGATGTAAAGGTCGGCATGGTATGTATCGGCAACGATAATATGGCTTATGACCGCAACTTCTACATGGCAGCTGATGCAGCTAAGGAAGAGCTCGCCAAGAAGAATATCAACGTTGAGTGGGTATACACCTATGACCATCCCGAGGGAGATGTAGTAGCGGCAGACTGTGAGGAGCTTGCAGATGCCGGCTGCATAGCAGTTATACTTAACTCCTACGGCATGGAGCCTGCTATGCTGACGGTTGCGGCTGATTATCCGGACACCGTATTCTGCGCACTTACCAATGAGGCATCAAGATCAGATGGCCTTGAGAATACTGTAAATGCTTTCCCGTCCATATATGAGGGCAGATATCTTGCAGGTATAGCTGCAGGTATGAAGCTTAACGAGATGATAGCTAACGGTGATATCACCGAGGATCAGGCTGTCATGGGTTATGTAGGCGCATATACCTACTCCGAGGTTGTATCCGGTTATACGGCATTCTACCTTGGCGCTAAGTCTGTATGCCCGAGCGTAACCATGCTTGTAGAGTTCATCGGTTCTTGGGGAGATCCGGCTATCGAGGCTACGACAGCTCAGGACCTTATAGACAGAGGCGCAGTGCTCATATCACAGCACTCTGATGCTACTACTCCTTCTACGACAGCTCAGGAAAATGGCGTATGCTCTGTAGGCTACAACATCTCCATGGTAGATGTAGCTCCGGAGTCATCCATCATATCCTCACGCATAGACTGGACAAATTATTTCGTATATGTTATCGAGACCATAGTAAACGGCGGCACTGTAGATCAGGATTATATGCAGCATGGTATTGCCGACGGCGATATAGTTCTTACCGAGCTCAACGATAAGGTTGCAGCTGAGGGTACTGCAGAGGCTATAGCTGAGGCTGAGGAGAAGATAAAGTCCGGCGAGCTGCATGTATTTGATACTTCCACATTTACAGTAGACGGCAAGACCTTGGAGTCCTCACTTGTAGATATGGATGCGGATTTCGACGCATCTGATGACGAGACAGACGCTGTATCGGACGGATATTATCACGAGTCCTACTACAAGTCTGCGCCTTCCTTCTCTGAGAAGATAGACGGCATCACGCTTGTGAATGAAAAGTATTGATGATATAGGGGTCAATGTTTTTGACCCCTATATTTTTCTATGATTGTTTTGTAGGATTGCGAGAGCGCGTAAGCGCGTAGCAATCCGTACTTTTATTATATAGAAGTTTATTTTTATCGGAGGAAGGGATAACTTGGAAGAGATACACGCTGTCGAATTTCGCGGCATCTCAAAGTATTTCGGAGATGTGGCAGCCAATGAGGACGTCAATCTCTACGTCAACAAGGG
>CAVHZK010000070.1:17920-20118 GCA_963640215.1 bacterium
CTTGGGAGAGAACGGCTCAGGCAAGACTACGCTTATGAATATGCTCGCGGGCATATATTTTCCGGACAAGGGAGAGATATTTATAAACGGCAAGCCTGTCACCATACGCTCGCCGCGCGATGCCTTTGAGAACCATATAGGCATGATACATCAGCATTTCATGCTCGTGGATGTATTTACTGCAGCCGAAAACATCATACTCGGCATAGAGGGCGCAGGTAAGCTCAATATCAAGGAGGCTGCCGAGCAGGTGAGAGCTATCAGCGAGAAATACGGCTTTGACTTAGACCCCTACAAGAAGGTCTACGATATGTCCGTATCCGAGAAGCAGACTGTCGAGATAATAAAGGTGCTCTACCGCGGTGCCGATATACTGATATTGGACGAGCCGACGGCAGTGCTTACGCCGCAGGAAACAGGGAAGCTCTTCAAGGTCATGCGCGCCATGCGTGAGGACGGCAAGTCCATCATCATTATCACGCATAAATTAAACGAGGTTATGGCCATATCCGATGTTGTAGCCGTGCTGCGTAAGGGCAGGCATATAGCAAGTGTCCGCACCAGCGAGACCAATGAGGCAGAGCTTACCGAGATGATGGTAGGCAAGAAGGTCGAGCTCAATATACGCCGTGACGAGCCGAAGGATATCAAGCCGAGACTAACAGTCGCAGGTATCACCTGTAAGGACGGAAACGGAGTGAAGCACCTTGACGATGTAGGCTTTATCGCCTACGGCGGTGAGATATTAGGCATAGCCGGCATAGCAGGCTCCGGACAAAAGGAGCTATTAGAGGCGATAGCCGGACTGCGCAAAGTGGACGAGGGCTCCATCATATACAGCCCTGAGGGCAAGCATCCGGAGGAGCTTGTAGGTAAGACTCCCATGGAGATAAAGGATGCCGGAGTAGCGCTTGCCTTCGTGCCGGAGGATAGACTCGGTATGGGACTTGTAGGCGGCATGGGCATGACAGGCAACATGATGCTGCGCTCATGGAATAAGTCCAAAGGCTTCTTCCTTGATACCAAGACGGCGCGTAAATTGGCAGAGCAGGTCTATGATTATCTCGAGGTTGTGACCCCTGATATAGAGTATCCGGTAAGAAAGCTCTCCGGCGGAAATGTACAGAAGGTGCTTGTAGGACGTGAGATAGCGACCTCGCCTTCGGTGCTGATGAGCGCCTATGCCGTGAGAGGACTTGATATCAATACCTCTTATGTCATCTACAATCTTATGGCAGATCAGAAGGCCAAGGGCACGGCTGTCATATTTGTAGGAGAGGACTTGGACGTACTCATAGATCTGTGCGACCGTATATTGGTGCTCTGCGGAGGCAAGCTGTCAGGCATAGTTGATGCACGCACCACCACCAAGGAAGAGATAGGCCTGCTGATGACTACCGTAGGCGGAAAGGAGGGCAAGGTAAATGAATGAGAAATCACCGCTGATACGTATATCCAAGCGTGAAAATATGAGCCCTCACATGATATGGCTCATCCGCCTCTTGGCATTTATAGCAGCAATATTACTCAGCCTTCTTGTACTCATGGCGGCGGGAGCCAATCCTATAGAGGCATACAAGACTATGATAGGCGGAGCGCTCGGCAAGAAGAGCGGCATACGTCAGGTCGTAAAGGTAGCCGCACCGCTGCTTGGCACGGCACTCGCGCTTGCTCCCTGCTTCAAGATGAAGTTCTGGAATATAGGTGCTGAGGGACAGATAACGATAGGGGCTATGGCAGCCGCATTTTTCGCCATCAACTTCGGTAAGAGCTGGAGCTCGCTGCCCCTCCTCATTTGCATGGGCATAGCCTCCATTATCATGGGAGCGATATGGGCAGGCATACCGGCAGTATTTAAGGCAAAGTGGAAGACAAATGAGACCCTCTTTACGCTCATGCTCAACTACATAGCCATAGGCATAGTAGGCTGGCTGCAGGGCGGTCCGTGGGAGGGCAAGGAGGGCTCGCAGGTAATCCCCAATTTTGCCGAGGCAGCGATACTGCCCAAGGTATTCGGCGTGCACTGCGGCTGGATTATAGTGCTTGTGCTCGTCGCATTTATGTATGTATATATGAATTATACCAAGCACGGCTACGAGATATCGGTATTGGGTGAGTCGGAAAATACGGCTCGCTACGCTGGTATGAATGTCACCAAGATAACCGTGCGCACGGCCTGTCTCTCGGGTGCTATATGC
>CAVHZK010000071.1:0-2034 GCA_963640215.1 bacterium
GCAGACGACAGCATATCCGGTGGTCCGAGCATGCTAGTATCTCCTGTCTCCCTCATATACTCTTCTTCCTCCTTCTGCTCTCTCGGATGCAGTGCATAGCTAAAGACTGCATCGCTTAATATATATTGCTTGAGTCTCCAGGTATGTCCGTGCTCTATATGAGCAAGACAGCTGTCGAGACTCATCTTGATGCGCTTAGAATCTATCTTGTGGTCGCGGTATAGGCGCTTGAGGCTCTTAAGCTTACGCTTTAGTCGTTTCTTCCCTTGGCTCCTCAGTCTCTTTACTACCTTGCCCGTATCGGTGAGGTAATAGTGGAAGCCTAAGAAGTCCACGCCCTGCGATATAGGATGTATCTGAGTCTTCTCGTTAAACTCTAACTTATCCTCTGCTATGAGCTCTCTCATCTGTCTGAAAGCGTCCTTTAAGAACTCCCTGTCGTGATGCACCATCACTCCGTCGTCCATGTATCTCACGTAGCACTTGATACGGAGCTGCTCCTTGATAAATCTGTCTAACCTATCGAGGTAGTAGAGTGCGAACCACTGGCTCGACTGATTGCCTATAGGTACTCCCCTGCCCTCTTCCTTGTGGTAGCTGTCTATGATGTCATAGAGGAGAGTCTTGACCTCATCATCGGGGAACTTTGCGAGCTTAGTCTTTAGCCGCTCATGGTCTATGCTGTCGAAATACTTCCTGATATCAAACTTCAGTATGTAGCCCTCAGTGCCGTACTGTCTGTAATGGTCTGTGAGGCACTTCCTAAAGCGTGCCATAGCAAAGTGTGTACCCTTGCCCTTGCGGCAGGCTGCATTGTCATATATGAGTCTTGGCTCGAAGTATGGCTCTAATACCTTGTCGCAGAGGATACGCTGAAAGACTCTGTCCTCGAACTTAAGCGCCTGTATCTCTCTTTCCTTGGGCTCATAGACCTTGAAGCTGTGGTAGCCCTTGATGTGGTAGCTGCGGTTATCGAGTCTGTTCTTCAAGTCCCATATATGGGCGCTTAGGTTGCCCTCGTACTTTATTACCTCATTCTTCTTTCTCTTGCCTCTCCTTGCGCATATATATGCGTTGTATATATCCATGAAATCGGTCAGGCGCTCATACATGGCGCTTACCTCCTTGTACTCTGGCTGCCGGGGCGTATCCGCCTAATCAGCGAAAGCGTTGCCGCGTCCGCTCATCCGACAGCATGTATTCTTCCTTCAGATGTCTCTGTGACGTTTTCCTGATGTTCAAGCTCAAACCATGCGCTGTGGTTTGGCCCGCAGTCATACTTCAATCCGTAAGCCTGATGCTGTGATGCTTGGGAGTAAGCTCCGGCACCACGAGATTGCAGCCCACTGGCGCAATCTATACCCCATGCCGTTTTGGCATCGCATGACTTTGTTGCCTCACAGATACATCTTCCGGAACGGAATACGATTCCTTCGACCTTACGCAGGTCTCCTCCGCCGCAGGCTGCGGCAGTATCGACCATACGGGACTGCCCTCCTTAGGACAGTCATCTGGCAATAAGGCGATGCGGGACGAACAGCGTAAGAGTTGCTCACGTTGTTGTTGTTGTTGACGTAGCCGCCCGCGTACGCCATGAGGGCGTTGTTGTTGTTTGATGAATACGGCGAGCGAAGCCAAAACCATTCAATCGTATCCCGGTATGTTTAGGGCGTGAGCCCGTCATACCACTAAATTGTTAATGCCAGTGTCAAAGATCGCATGCAAGCAAGCTTGCTTGTCATACAATCTGTACTTCTATATCTCCATTATGTGCATCTCACTTGCTTTCCTTCTGCTCCTTCTCTCGTATCTCGGCAAATTGCCGGTTGAGTCGCCTCTGGTCACTGTTAGACCAGCCGCCGAGCAGATTCCTGCAGTCCGAGAGCTTCTTAGTTATGTTCTTGTACTGGTTAGGCAATATACAGCCCTGCTCCATCGACAGCTGTGCTATATAGTCGAGTATCTTGAGCTTAGTCATTGCTTTCTTCTGGGCGCTGTGCCGTATGCCTACCGCACGCTCGAACTCGTTACGCT
>CAVHZK010000072.1:0-11949 GCA_963640215.1 bacterium
ATCAATGAGCTTAATCGCTAACTCCTCGGCATTTATAACCTGATCGCTTATCGAGCCTATCACGGCCAAGCAGAGCGCCGTCTCCTCATCGTCAAACTTAGGCCACAATACGCCCGGTGTATCAAGAAGGAGCAAACCGTCGTTAATATTTATCCATTGATTGCCCTTGGTGACGCCCGGCTTGTTGCCTGTCCTTGCAGATGCCTTGCCCAGCATGGAATTGATAAAGGTAGATTTGCCGACATTGGGTATGCCGCATATCATAGCCTTGAGCGCACGCTCCCCCACTATGCCGCGGGCGCGCTCTTTCTCTCTCTTGGCCTCTATGAGTGAGGCGGCAGCCTTCCTCACGCGATCTATAGAGTCCCTGCCGCGGCTGTCCAAGGCTATAGCAGCTACGCCCTGAGCCGCAAAATATTCTGTCCACCTCTTGGTGACTGTATCATCTGCCAGATCTGATTTGTTGAGTAATACCAGACGCTGCTTGCCGCCTGTAATACGTGCTATGTCCGGATTCTCCGTGGCGAGCGGACAACGGGCATCCAAGAGCTCGATAACCATGTCCACCAGCTTTATATCATTCTCCATCCTGCGGCGGGCCTTCGTCATGTGCCCCGGATACCACTGTATATTCAAATATTTCCTCTCCCTACTGAATGAATGACAGCTCCGCAAACGGCATCATTTTCAGCCAGAGCTTGCCCTTGATATTCTCGCGCTTCACATTTCCCACATTTACAAAACGACTGTCCTCGGACGAGGCGCTATTGTCCCCTAACACAAAGAACTCGTCGTCTGCAAGCTCCACAACACTGCTTGCCACACCGCCCAGCGACACGCCCTTGGTGTATATCGAATCCATGGCGACGCCGTCTACATATACCTGACCGTCAGCTATGAGTATGGTCTCACCGGGCAGGCCTATGACTCTCTTGACATTTTCCCTGCCTGTATCCGCGCGCTCAAACAAGATAATATCAAAGCGCTTGGGACTGCCTACATCGTAGGCTAAGCGATTGACGAGGCAGACATCCTCGGAGTTCAGCGTCGGCGCCATACTCTGCCCGCTTATGATGGTCTGTGACATCAAGCCGTAGACTATGAACCATGCAAATGAAATCAGCGTAACAAAATACACAACGCCTCTTATGATGCGGCGCAGTATCAGATTGTCATCATAGGTATAAAGACCCATTACAGATCAACCCACATCAAGGCAGGAACCGCCTATAAACTCTCTCACGATAGAGTACGCCGGTATGAGATCCGTCGAGATAGGTATAACGAAATCAAGTATCTTTAAGAGCTCCTTGGCCTTGAAGTATTCGTCGCAGTCTCTCGGCACGCCGAACAATATGCGCTCCGCAAAGGGCTTGATGGCTGAGAGTTCATAGATGATGGCTGTATTAAGCACGGCGTCAGCATCCTTGGTGTACGGGAATATATTTTCCTCCTCACCCTTCCTTACGTCAGGCCACTTGGCGAGCGTAGCCTGTGCGCTGTGTGCCCTCGCGCGATCGTCTCTGACCAGACGTCTGATGAGTCTCAGATCCGTGCTTGCTATGCGGTTATTCTCGTCGATGTTGAGCGGCGGGAGCGCCGATACGCATACCTTGTATTTCTTCTCTGCGGGCACTGCGTAGGAGAATTGCTCATTGAGGCAGTGTATGCCCTCGATGATGATCATATCCTTCTCGCCCAAGTGCATCATATTGCCGTTATACTCGCGCTTGCCTGTCTTGAAATTATATGTAGGCAGCTCTATGGTCTCGCCGTTCATAAGAGAGGTCATATCCTCATTGAACCTATCGAGATCCAAGGCATATATGGACTCAAAGTCCGGCTTGCCATTTTCATCCAAACGCCTGTCCGCATAATCAAGATAATAATCATCTGCAGAGATAACTCTCGGCTTGATGCCGTAGGATCTCAGCGAATATGCCAGTCTATATGCAGTGCTGGTCTTGCCGGAGCTCGACGGCCCGGCAAGGAAGATGAATTTCTTGCCGGAGTTGATTATCTCGTAGCTTACACGGCCTAATACATTGTTAAATATGGCCTCACAGCTCAGTATGAGCTCAGTCGTCTTGCCCTCGACTACAGCCTGATTGACATCGGCAACACTTTCCGCCTCAAGCATGTGCGCCAGCCTGTAAGCATCCGAATGCGCATTAAACAGATTCTCGATAAGATTGATATCAAGCTTGGCGTCCGGATCCGTAGGCTGCGGCAGCATAAGGAAGAATCCGTTCTTGTACGGATGCAGATCAAAGGAGCGTATCCTGCCGCTGCTTGAGCATACCGAGCCGTAGAGATAGGTGGTATACCCCTCGAAGCAGGTGAGCGTGACCTTGGATGTACGTCTGAAACTCAATAGGCTTGCCAGATCGGACATGTGATTGTCCTTGAACATATCTATGGCTGACTGAACAGACATAATCTTCTTGGTGATGGGGAGATCTGCCTCGATATAATCGTGCATCTTTATCCATACCTTCTTGATTATGTCCAGACATTTCTCCTCGGTAAGAGTCGCTTTGAATTCCTTGGTGTATTTGGGATAGATAAAGTAATTGCCGTTCATGGAAAATTCCAGCACTATCTTCCCGATGTTCTCGGCGCCCACAACTTCATCAAAGCTCTTGAGCATAATGAGCTGTGCGGTTCTCGCATAGGTCTTGGTAGCGTGTTCATTCTTGTAATAGTCGATCATGCGCTTGTCTCCTTATATATGTGCTGCAGGGCTTCCCCGATGTATGACGAGGTCTCCCTAAGCTTGGCTGCCTTGGCGGCGGCAGCTTCACTGCGGCTCAAGGCTGCAGAGCGGTATGCCTGCTCAGTCACGCGCTGTCTGTGTCTAAGGAAATCAGCATATACTTCTACCGAGTCCTCTGCTATATGTCTCCCGAACATTTCTTCCCGCGCCGAATAAGGCTCTTCTGCCGATACATCCGTACCTACATCCATTATATAATAATATTTGCCTTCATCCAAGACCATGTGTTCCTCATGTATGGTGAATTTAAGCTCTCCAGTAAGGAAGCGGCGCACTGCGTCCAGGTCTGACTGAGGACTTAATACAAGCTGCTTAAAGCCCCTAAGCCTCTTGCTCCCTGCCGCCTTAAGTATACGCACCATGAGCAGTCCGCCCATGCCGGCGATAACCGCAGCTTCAAGTCCCGGTTCCTCCGGTATGTCCTTGAAGCCGTCTGAGAGCAGCAGCTCTACCTGATCGCTTACACCCTCCGCCTCGGCATTCCTGCCTGCCGCAAGCAGCGGCCCCTTGGCTACATCCGCGGCTATCACACGCTCTGCCTTGCCGCGCTTTATCGCCGCTATGGCTACATAACCGTGGTCGCAGCCTATGTCGGCAAGGACACGGCAGGGGCGTATTGTATCTATTATTTTCTCGAGTCTAAGTGATAAGGTCATGGTTATATCAGCGTCACCTTGAAGTCCCTCAGCTTATTTTGCTCCTGCAGCAGTCTCTGAAATCTCACCATGTCGGTACCGCATTCGCTCATCTGTCTCTCTATATGAGCAAGCCTGATGGCTCTTATAGCCTCGGTGAGACCCTTCTCTATCTCATTCTTGCTCTTAGTAAGTATGCTGCCCGTGTGTTCCGGCTCTGCAAATATAGCCGCTGCCTCGCGTCTTTCATCCTCGCTTAGCCTGTCGTTGTCCAAAAAAGCGGCAGGCTCAAAGTCGCCCTTACGCCTTACTATCTCCTCAGCCAGGAGTCGGCAGCTCCTTACCTTGAATTCCTCCGGCTTGATATATCCAAATATCTTATCTGCAAGATCCGGTCTCTCGGTAAGCCACGATATAAGGAGCATCTCATAGCTTGCCGTAGGAACTTGATCTGCCAAAGCCCCCGCTGCACTGTCGGAGCTTAAATTCCTGCCGTCTTGGGTGCCTGCTGCTGCATTTGCTGCCGCATTTCCCGCTGCAGCTCCTGCTGCCGCGTCCTGCGCATTATCGCCTGTTCCTGCTCCCGCGGCTGTTGATACAGCTCCTCGACTCACAGACTGATTACGCCTTACCGGCATATCTCTGTATACATAGCTTCCGCCGTTTTCCATCCTGCGCTCCGTCATGCGCTTAAGCTCAGCTCTGTCCAGCATGAACTCACGGCTCACCGCGTCGATGTAATTATCGCGCTCCATCGTCTCTCTGAATATGCACAGCCTGTCGACGGTCTCGCGCACAAATGCTGTCTTCTCAGCCGGGTCGGAGAGATCGAAACTGTCACGCAATACAGCTATAACAAACAGAAATGCATTCTTAGCCGCCTTGATACAACGCTCGTACCCTTCGGCGCCCTCTGCCTTGATGAATTCATCCGGATCCTTGTATTTGCCTGTATCAAGCACCCTGACCTTGAGTCCCGCCTCGTGAAGTATGGGGAAGGCGCGCAGCTTGGCATTGATGCCTGCCCTGTCGCTGTCCTGAGTGAGTATGACGCTGTCCGTATATCGCTTAAGGAGTCTCGCGTGCTTATCCGTAAATGCCGTGCCGAGGCTTGCCACCGCATTGGTAAATCCTGCCTGATGCAGTGCGATGACATCCATGTATCCCTCGCAGAGCAGGAGATACTTCTGCCTTGATTTCTTGGCAAAATTAAGCCCGTAGAGCTGTGAGGATTTGTCAAATATATAGGTCTCGGGCGAATTTAAGTACTTGGGCTCGCCGTCTCCCATGACACGCCCGCCGAAGCCTATGACGCGGTTGTTGGTATCCATTATCGGGAACATGACACGGTTCCAGAACTTGTCTCTCGTGCCCTTCTCTGAAAATGTCACAAGGCCGGACTGCCTGAGCAGCTCATCCTCATAGCCCTTTTCCTTAAGATGCCTGTACAGGCTGTCAGTGCCCTGCCCCTTAGCCGCATATCCGAGTCCGAAATGCGTGATAGTCTCATCTCTTAAAGCTCTCTTGGCCTTAAGATATTCCATGCCGGGAGCCCCTTCCGGACCTCTAAGCATAGTATGGTAATATATGGCTGCATCCTTATGCACGTCAAGGAGACGCTGACGCAGCTCATTGGCATGTCTGTCCTCGCGCTCCGTGCTCTCCGGGAGCTCTATATGCGCATTGTCCGCAAGCTGCCGTACAGCCTCCTGAAAGCTCAGGTTATCGTACTGCATGAGGAAATCTATGACACTGCCGCCCACACCGCAGCCGAAGCAATGGAAGAACTGCTTTCTCTGATTTACGGAGAAGGAAGCCGTTTTCTCCCCATGAAAAGGACAGAGCCCAAAATAATTGGCCCCTTTCTTCGTAAGCCTGACATGTCTGCCTATCACATCGACTATGTCATTGGCATTGCGTACCTTCTCGATTATCTCGCTGTCGTACTTCAATGTCCCCCTTTAGAACTTCCATCCTATAGGCACAAAATACTCCTCGAATTTCTCTATGGCATAATTGTCCGTCATGCCGGATATATAGTCACAGACGGCGCGCTCCATGGATACGCCCTCTGCTATGAGTCTGCGGTACTCGGATGTAAGTGCATCAGGATGCTCCATGTAATGGCTAAATAAGAGCTCTATCATGCGCTTTGCCTTGCCCTCTTCCTCCTTGGCCTTGCCGCCTGTATAGAGATGAGCAAACATCCACTTCCTAAGTGACTGCATGGTCTCATCTATCTCCTTACTCATTATCACCTGATCTTGGTCAATGCTGTTAGAGATAACGTCATTGATAAGCGTGCCAAGTCTGTCGTGCACGTTCATGCCCAGCACCTCGCGGTACCTGATGGGGAGATCCTCCTCGCTGATGAGTCCCGCACGGATAGCATCATCTATGTCGTGATTAAGATAAGCAATCTTGTCAGAGAGGCGCACAGCCTGTCCCTCCAGAGTCGCCGGTCTGCCCGAGGTGCGGTGATTACGTATGCCGTCCAACACCTCGAAGGTGAGATTAAGCCCCCTGCCGTCCTTCTCCAGCAGCTCGCATACACGCACTGACTGCTCACTGTGCACGAATCCGTCAGAGCACAGGTGATTAAGCACTTCCTCTCCGGTATGTCCGAAAGGAGTATGTCCGAGATCGTGTCCCAGGGCTATAGCCTCGGTCAGATCCTCATTAAGTCTAAGTGCCTTAGCTATGGTCCTCGCTATCTGCGATACCTCCAGGGTATGCGTAAGTCTCGTCCTGTAATGGTCGCCCTCCGGCGCGAGGAATACCTGCGTCTTGTGCTTAAGGCGCCTGAAGGACTTGCAATGGATGATGCGGTCACGGTCGCGCTGATATACGGGACGCACCGGATCCGGAGCCTCTTCCCTTACTCTGCCCCGTGACTTCTCCGACAGGGCGGCATGAGGACTAAGTATCTCCCGCTCCTCGGCCTCTAACATCTCCCTTATGCAGCTGTAATCTCTGAAATCTCTCATGTTGTCTCCGTTGTCTTACGGAGTCATTTTATCATAAAATATATTATTATTCCCATTTATATGCTAAAATGATGGCGAATAGTTCTAAAAAGCAGGCGCATATCACCTTCGCGTTCGCGAATAATTCCAATAACAATCAATTATATGATATTGGAGTCAAAAAATATAAAGTCTGCTGTCAATGTTAATTCCTATGTTTGCTTGATTTTTGTGTATTTTTGTGTACAATATTGAAAGGAAGCAATTATGAACTCTCTTCTGAAAGCAAGAAAGGCACTGAAAGCTGCCGGGTTTACGCTTAAACGGCGTGTTGCAAAACATGACATATATTGCAACGACGAATGCAAAGCAATCATACCGCTAAAACGACATGATTTTAATGACAATGACCTCAAGTATATTTTGAAAGAAATCCGTCAGAAAACATCCACAGCTAATAATGATAGGAGCGCTCAATGAATTACGTATACACAGCCATAATCTTCCAGGACGGGGACAGATATTTTGCCAAGGTACCGGACATATCCGGATGTATCACAAGCGGGAGGACAATTGAAGAAGCAATCGACATGATTACAGATGCACTCAGCGGCTGCCTGATTGTTGCAGAAGACAACAATTATCCCATACCCGATCCAACACCGCAGTCAGCTATCGAGCACGGCAAGGATGATATCTGCACACTTATAAGGGTGGATACCTTAGCCTACCGTGCCGCCAACGATACCCGCTCCGTGCGCAAGAATGTATCTCTGCCGGCATGGATGTATAACTTAGCCGAAAGGCGCGGGCTAAACTGCTCCAAGATATTGCAGGAAGCCTTGATGAACAAATTGGCGTGAGAGTCCATCGACACCTATGCTGTCAAGGTCTTCCAGCAGCTTTCATTTTTTTCTGTCAGTTATGATAGCTCACACAGGAAATCAGAGCCTTACTCCATCACCGCGTCGTATATACCCTTGATGGCCGCCTCGTAATCCACCTCATCGACTCCTATGATGATATTTATCTCAGTTGAGCCCTGGTCTATCATCTTGATATTGATGCGTGAGTCTGCGAGTCCCTTCATAATGCGGGCAGCCGTGCCTCGCGAGTATGCCATGCCCTGACCTACGACAGCGATGAGCGCCAGATTATCCTCTACATAGAAGCGATCCGGCTTAAGCTCTTCCCTTATCGCCTCTATGATATCATCGCGGTGCGGCGCAAAGAGAGCGGTCTGACATATAACCGATATCGTGTCTATACCGGTCGGCATGTGCTCAAACGATACTCCTCTGTCCGCAAATATCTTGAGCAGTCTCATGCCGAAGCCTATCTCAGAGTTCATGGATGATTTCTCTATGAGTACTGCGGTAAATCCCTTCTTGCCCGCTATACCGGTGACCTTGTTGCGGCGCGGTATACGCGGAAGCTCAGAGGATATAAGCGTACCGGCATCATCCGGTCTGTTGGTGTTGCGTATATTGATGGGTATGCTCGCCTTGCGCACCGGGAATACCGCATCCTCATGCAGTACCGAGGCTCCCATGTAGCTAAGCTCTCTTAGCTCTCTGTAGCTTAAGGCCTCTATGGGCGAGGGATTGGCAACTATCCTCGGATCTGTCGAGAGCATACCGGATACATCCGTCCAATTCTCATAGAGATCTGCCACAACGGCGCGAGCTACTATGGAGCCTGTGATATCAGAGCCTCCTCTTGAAAATGTGGCTATAGTGCCGTCCGGCTTGGAGCCGTAAAATCCCGGTATAACCACATATTCCCTGCCGGTAAGCCTGGCGTTTAAGTCGCGGTTTGATTCCTCTGAGAGATAATTACCTGCCTCATCAAAATGCACGCACTCAGCGGCGTCGACAAAGCCAAAGCCGAGATATGCCGCAAGTATCTTGGAGTTAAGGTATTCTCCGCGGCTTGCCATGTAATCCTTCTGGGGCTTGGTCTTCAGACTTGCATCAATTATATCTATCTCGCTGTCTATGTCGAAGTCTATGCCGAGCTCATTTATGATATTTACAAATCTATCCTTAATCTGTCCGAGTATCAGACTGTAGTCCTGAGCTCCCTCAGCCGAATAATAGCAGCTGTAGAGCATGTCGGTAACCTTTATGTCGTCCGGATAACGCTTGCCCGGTGCCGAAGCTATAACATATTTTCTGACTTCTCTTGCCTTGATGATAGCGGCTACCTTCTTGAACTGCTCAGCGTCTGCAAGCGAGCTGCCGCCAAATTTACAAACATATCTCTGCATCTTGCTTATTTCCCCTTACTCTGATAGCTTGGTGAACTCCGTGTCCACATCCAAGGTTGCAAAATAATCCTCTATCGTCTGCGCGCGTCTTATGCAGCTGACACTGCGGTCCTTGTGCATAAGGAGCTCTGCACTTCTTAATTTGCCGTTGTAATTATATCCCATGGAATGTCCGTGTGCTCCGGCATCCTCTATAACCAAGAGATCTCCGTATTCCACCTCGGGCAGCTCCCTGTCTATGGCAAATTTATCATTATTTTCGCAAAGCGAGCCGACTACGTCAACCTTTATCTTGTTTGGCGCATTTTCCTTACCCAATACACGTATATGATGGTAGGAGCCGTAGATGGCAGGGCGCATGAGATTGCAGGCTGTGGCATCCACGCCCACATAATCCTTATATATATGCTTCTCGCCTATGACCTTGGTCACAAGATAACCGTAGGGGCCAGTGATATATCTGCCCATCTCCGTATATACGGCTATCTCCATGCCGTTAGCCTCGACCACCTCGGTATAAGCCTTATGCACGCCCTCACCTATCTTGGCTATATCTATCACAGACTCGCCCGGCTTATAGGGTATGCCTATGCCGCCTGAGAGATCCACAAAGGAAATCTCGACACCTATCTCATCCTTGAATCTTGCCGCTATACTGAATAGCTCCCGCGCCAGACTCGGATAATAATTGTTATCGAGGGAGCAGCTTGCTACCATGGAATGTATGCCGAAATGCTTAACCCCCTTGTCCTTGAGTCTGACATAGGCCTCCTTCAGCTGCTCGTAGCTCATGCCGAATTTGGAGTCGTATGCGTGACCCATGATGCCGTTGGTATTCTCGAAGCTGCCCGGGTTGTAGCGGCAGCATATAGTATCCGGTATCTCTCCTGCCCGCTCAAGCTGCTCTATCTGCGTGATATCGTCAAGGTTGATGATTGCGCCTGCCTTTAGAGCCGCCTTATACTCATCTATGCTCGTCTCATTGGAGCTAAACATGATATTGTGTCCGCTTATATCACAGCGCTCCGACATGACTAACTCTGCAATTGAAGCACAGTCCGTGCCACAGCCCAAGGACCTAAGCAGCCTCAGTATAGCCGGTGTCGGCGTAGCCTTGACGGCAAAATATTCCTTATACCCCTTGTTCCATGCAAATGCGTCATATAAGGCCTTGACGCAATTAACTATGCCCTCCTCGTCATATACATAGAAGGGCGTAGGATAGGTCTGCTCCCACTTAAGGGCGTCACTCAATGAAAATGGTAAATTCTCTCTCATATAGATTAAACTCTCTCTTGGATGTTTGTACTGTTGGTGAAAAATGGTTATAGCTTCTGTGCAAGCATGCGGTCTGTTTTTGCATTCGTCATATATAATAAAAGTACGGATTGCTACGCGCTTACGCGTTCGTCAACACTTTTTATAGCAGGTCTCTCATTCCGTACAGTCCGGCGGGTCTTCCTGCTATATATGCTGCTGCCTTCAGCGCACCCTCTGCAAAGAGCACACGGCTCTCTGCCTCATGCTTAAGCGTAATCGTCTCGGAGCCATTGGAGATAATTATCTCATGTGTTCCGACCTCGTTACCGTAGCGCAGGGCATGTATACCTATCTCATCAGCCTGTCTTACCTCATGACCCTCTCTGCCGAACACATACACGGCGTCAGGTCTTACCTCCTTGATGCTGTTGGCAAGCATCAGTGCCGTGCCGCTCGGAGCATCAGCCTTGCGTCTGTGGTGTCTCTCGATAATCTCCACATCAGCATCTGGAAATGCTGCGACGGCTGTTTTGACAAGCTCAGCTAAAACAGCCACGCCAACTGAAGTGTTGGCTGCAAGGAACACTGCCGTGCTCTCAGCCGCCTTCTTGATGAGGGACTTCTCATAATCCGTATGTCCTGTCGTAGCAACAACCACCGGCAGCTTGCGTCCTACACAATACTCAGTGAGTGCCTGTGTTCCCTCGTGGTTGGAGAAATCTATCACGCAGTCTGCCTCGCCCGTATATGAGTCAAGTGTGGGATATTTCCGCTCTGCCGCGTTTAGCTTATAGCTCCTGCTGACAAGTGCTACTGCCTCAGCATCAAACTTGCCGCTCTCTATAGCCGCAAGGACATTTCTGCCCATAGCTCCGTTAGCTCCGTTAATAATTATCTTCATGTATAATGCGATACTCCTCTCAGCTAATTTCAACAATGTAAGGGTCAAAGGCTATTTAATCCATACCGCCATCTTATTGCTGTACATACTGTATACTTGTTTTATTCAGAAAGATTCTTTTATGCTAAAAGTCCAAGCCCCTTCATTATGGACAGCATCTGCTCCCTCTTAGCGGCAGACATGGGTACGAGCGGAAGTCTCACATAATCCTTGCAATATCCCATAGCTGCCATGGCTGCCTTCACGGGGATAGGATTGACCTCAGAGAAAAGTGCATTGATAAACGGCAGGTATTTAAGCTGCAGCTCAAGCGCTCCCTTGACATCGCCGTCAAGCCATTTCCTGCACATAAGCGCAGTCTCCTTGGGGCAGGGATTGGAGAGCACCGAGATAACGCCCTTGCCGCCGAGCGCCATGATGGGGATGATCTGGTCGTCGTTGCCTGAGTATATGGTCATATTGTCGCCTATGAGGCTTGCCGTCTTGGCAACGGATGAGATATCTCCGTTTGCTTCCTTGACGCCTGCTATATTTTCATGCTCTGAGAGCTTGGCAAGAGTCTCCGGCTGGATATTGACGCCAGTGCGTCCCGGAATATTGTAGAGTATGATGGGCGAGGTAGCCGCATCTGCTATGGCAGAAAAGCTTGCCACCAAGCCGTCCTGCGTGGTCTTGTTGTAGTAGGGTGACACCACGAGACAGGCGTCTGCGCCGTGCTCGCAGGCGTATTTCGTAAGCTCGATGCTGTATGACGTGTCATTAGAGCCAGTGCAGGCTATCATCGGCACTCTCTTGTTGATGCGTTCCTCTGCAAATGCGATGGCTGCCTTGTGCTCATCGTCTGTGAGTGTAGAGCCCTCGCCAGTAGTTGCAACAACAACAAGCGCGTTGATGCCTTGCTCTATCTGCCAGTCAATAAGTCTTCCGTAGGCCTCGTAATCAATACCATTCTCATCAGTAGGTGTGATAAGTGCCGTAGCTGCTCCTAAAAATACCGGTTTCTTGCTCATATTCGTGTTCCTTTCCGTATAAATCATCATGCCTGCTCGTTTGCAGGCGCCACATACTCTAAAAATCACGGATTGCTACGCACTAACGTGCTCTCGCAATCCTGCCTGTATTCGCATTCCGGGCTATCGCCC
>CAVHZK010000073.1:0-2747 GCA_963640215.1 bacterium
CCTTCTTGGCTCTTTCAGCCGCCTTCACGCTTCCTGCTTTCTTGGTTCTGCCTGCCGTCTTCGCTGCGCCCTTCTGCTTGGCGCCTGTAGCTGACTTCTTAGCTACCGCGTTTCTCTTGGCAGCTGCGGCTAAGTTCATCCTGCCCGTTATGGTGAGCTCATCGCCCTTGCGGTCGACTCTCACAGCATCGCCCTGACGTATGCTACCCTCAAGTATCTCGTCTGCGAGGCTATCCTCTATGTATTTCTGTATGGTGCGTCTGAGCGGTCTTGCTCCGTATTTTTCGTCGTAGCCCTTATCTATGAGGAAGCTCTTGGCAGCCTCAGTGATGCTCAAGCTTATCTCCTTTTCCTCCTTGAGGCGACGCTTAATCTCCTTCAGCATCATGTCGGTGATGCTCACTATATCCTCTCTTGTGAGCGGTCTGAATACTATAATCTCGTCGAGACGGTTAAGGAACTCCGGCTTAAAGCTACGATTGACCTCGTCCATCACGCGAGAGCGCATATTTTGATAATTCTGCTCTGCGTCGGCTCCGGAGGCGAAGCCCATGACCTTGGGTGCGATGATATTTTCAGCACCTGCGTTGGAGGTCATAATGATAATGGTATTGCGAAAATCAGTCTTTCTGCCCTGCGAGTCAGTTATATGTCCGTCGTCAAGCACCTGCAGCAATATGTTGAACACATCCGGATGTGCCTTCTCTATCTCGTCAAAGAGCACAACCGAATAAGGGTTACGTCTCACCTTCTCCGAGAGCTGACCGCCCTCCTCAAAGCCCACATATCCCGGAGGCGAACCGACTAATTTGGAGACACTGTGCTTCTCCATGTATTCGGACATATCTATCCTGATGAGCGCATCCTCTGTGCCAAATACTGCCTCGGTAAGCGCCTTGGAGAGCTCCGTCTTACCTACACCGGTAGGACCAAGGAACAGGAAGCTGCCTATCGGTCTCTTGGGATTACGTATGCCCGCGCTGCCTCTCTTTATTGCCTTGGCTACAGCCTCGACTGCCTCATGCTGTGAAACTATGCGCTCATGCAGAGTCTTATCGAGAAAGCGTATGCGCATAGCCTCCTTCTCGGTAAGCTTCTTGACCGGTATCTTGGTCCATGAGCTGACTGTCTCAGCTATGGTCTCCTCAGTAACTGTCGGCTTATGCTCTTCCTTCTTCTGCTCCCATTTAGAGATGAGAGTCTTAAGATGCTTGTCACATTTTGACTGCTCGACAGCAAGCTGCTTGGCTCTCTTAAGATCATCATCTATTATTGCCTGCTCCTTGGCTGCCTCAAGCTCCTTAAGCTTATCTCTTGAACGCTTGATAGATGCAGGCTCTATAATGCCCTTTAGCCTCAGTCTCGAGGCAGACTCGTCTATAAGGTCTATGGCCTTGTCAGGCAGCATCCTGTCGTTAATATAGCGCTCGCTTAATTTGACGGCAGACTCTATAGCCTCATCGGATATATTTACCCTATGATGCTCCTCGTACTTATGCCTTATGCCCTTTAATATCTCGATGGTCTCATCCTCGGTAGGCTGCTCAACCGTGACAGGCTGAAAACGTCGCTCAAGGGCTGCATCCTTCTCGATATGCTTGCGATATTCATCTATGGTGGTTGCCCCGATAATCTGGAGCTCGCCGCGGCTTAACGAGGGCTTAAGTATATTGGCTGCATCAAGCGTGCCCTCTGCACTGCCTGCACCTATGATGGTATGCAGCTCATCTATAAAGAGCAGCACATCGCCTGCTGACTGCGCCTCTGAGATAATACGCTTAATGCGCTCCTCGAACTCACCACGGTACTTGGAGCCTGCAACCATACTGCCCATATCGAGAGACACAAGTCGCTTGCCGCTGATTGAATCAGGCACCTTCCCGCCTGCAAGGAGCTGTGCCAAGCCCTCTACTATGGCAGTCTTGCCGACTCCCGGCTCGCCTATAAGACAGGGGTTATTCTTGGTGCGTCTCGAGAGTATCTGTATTACCCTCTCTATCTCGTCCTTACGCCCGATGATGGGGTCTATCTTGCCCTCGTACGCTCTCTCTGTGAGATCCGTCGAGTACTTGTCCAATACAGGAGTCTGCGACTGTCTCTGTCTTGATGCTGCGGTACTCTCCTTAGCCTCCGGCAGATCCTCGCCTATGATATTGAGGATGTCGTTGTAGAGTCTCTGTACATTTACCCCTATGGTATTAAGTATCCTTGTAGCTATGCAGTCCTGATTCTTAAGTACTGCTATAAGCAGATGCTCTGTACCTATCTCGGCGCTCTGGAATCTCTCTGCCTCTTCGGCACTTAAGGACAGTATAGCCTGAGCCGAGGGAGTGTAAGTACCCCTCTCGGCGATCTTGACCTTGGATACATCAGACACAAATTGATCTATGAGCGAATTGACAGAATTAAGCTCCACATGAGCGTTCCTTAATACTCTTGCTGCTACACCCTGCCCCTCGGCTATGAGTCCGCAGAGGATATGCTCCGATCCTATGAAATTATGCCTAAAGCCTGCCGCCGCCTCACCGGCAAGCTCCAGTGCCATCTTAGCGTTTGAGGTATATTCTGCCATTAAAGTGTATTCTCCCCACTGTCTGTCGCGCTGCCATCTTCATCGTGCGGAGTCTCCTGCACACTCTCTAAAGCCGTCTCATCGATATCCAAGCTTTCTGCCTGATAATGTGCTACATCCCAAGCCGTGTCGGAGCTTGTCGCAGTCTTATCCGCTGCGCTGCCCTCAGCTGCAT
>CAVHZK010000074.1:0-7665 GCA_963640215.1 bacterium
ACGGTGTAAGCGAGTTATCAGTAAGCTACGCGGGTTCTTTAAGCGAGGCGGCAGATAAGCTGGAGCAGTTCGCGGTTGAGTTCCCCGGATGCACGGTAGCACTCAGAGAGATAGTAAATGCTTAAACTCGTAATAAGCGGCAGGCTCGACGGTCTGAATGAGTTCATAGAGGCACAGCGCACTAACAAGTACAAGGGCGCCGCGTTGAAGAAGGTCAATCAACAGATAGTCGAGTTTGCTATCCGCAGGCAGATACATACCGCCATAGAGCGCCCCGTAAGGCTGCACTATACATGGTACGAGCGCAACCAACGGCGAGACTTGGACAATGTATCAGGCTTCGGGCATAAGGTCATACAAGACGCGCTGGTGGCCTGTGGAGTGCTTGAGGATGATAGCCCTAAATATGTGACAGGGTACACGGACGAGTTCAAGGTAGACAGGAAGAACCCACGGATAGAAGTGGAGATTGAGGAAATATAGGAGGTAAAGGTATGACGCTTGTTTATATGGCACTGCCGAACACGTTAGACAACTTCATGGAGTATTTAATCACGCCGCCAGGCTTGAATGAACCCAAGGTACTGATGAAACGATTCGAGGATGACAAGGATGCTTTAGAATACGCCAACAAGCTTTATGACTCAGGTCTTGACGTATTTACAGTAGTTCACAGATGGCACAGCGATGAGGAAGGGTAAGCCACAATGGCTAAGAAAAGCGTAGTAATATCCGAACAATTCTATAAGGGCGTACAGATACTTCCGCCGGAAGAGCGCGGTGAAGCCTATGAAGCTTACCTTGAGTATGCGTTCTACGGCAAGGAGTATGAGGGCTCAAACATTGCTATACGGGCACTCTTTGCGAGCGTGGTCGACTCTATAGACACAGCGGCAGAGAATTACGACAGGAAACTCAAGAAGCTGGAACAAATCAACGAGGAGCGCAAGCGCAGGGCAGCTGAACGCAAGAGAAACAACGATACGTCACGTATCGACAACGTAACGTCACGTAACGATAACGATACGTCACGTATCGACAACGTAACGAACTCTGTTACTGATACTGTTACTGTATCTCCTAACGGAGATAAAGAAAAAAGAGATGCTAACGCATCTCCAAAAAAGAAAACCGCCCGCCCTACCCTCGAAGAGGTGCAAGCTTATGCCAATGAGCACGGCTATGCGCTTGATGTACAGCATTTCTATGACTACTACGAGTCAAACGGCTGGAGAGTAGGGCGCAATCCGATGAAGGACTGGCGAGCCGCTCTGCGTAATTGGCTCAAGAACGACTTTGACAGGGGCAAGAAGCAAGACGATGCACTTGAGGCACTCATGGCGAGAGAAATAGCAAAGGAGAAGGCAGAAAATGACGCACGAGGAGTTCAGCCGTTTGGCGGGGATGCTGAAGATATACCCGGGGTGTATAACAACGGAAACCTATGTCGCGTGGTATGACAGCTTAAAGCAATACAACTATCGCGACATTGACAGCGCAGCAAGACAGTATATCCGCGAGAAGTCATTCACGCCCAAGCCTGCAGACCTTATAAGCATGCTGCCAAAGTCCCCCAACACGGGCAAGTTTGTACAGCATTTCGAGACCTTGCCTGATGGCAGAGAGGTGCGAGTCATAGCTTGCAAGCGTTGCAACGACACAGGGCTAATCACTTGGTGCGATGAAGAAGGTCGCACGGTAGGTCGCCCGTGCACCTGCGCTGCGGCACATGATAACTACAGCTGGGGCTGGATTGGATGGGAAGCACAGCAAGCTTATTGCAACAAGCACGGCTACCATGGCGAGGTGATAGGCGAGGTGTGGGCATGAAGTTTCACGAAGCAGTGAACGCAGAGCTAAAGCGCCGGGAAATGTCAGTCACTAAGCTAACCGCACTTGTAGGCATAGTTCCAACCAATTGCATGGAAATCGTGACGGGTGACCGCGAGCTGTCTCAGAGCCAGGCAGAGCGGATATGCTCAGTGCTTGGTATCGAGTGGGATATAAGCCAATTTAAGCCAAGATACCCGGGCAAGGTAAAGCCACCAAGGCGTGAGGATACACTGGGCGAGAATACCAGGCGTGCATCAGAGCTTGGGCTTAGCTACGGGCAATATATGACTTACTTAGCAACAGGCACGCTTGATAGCTATATCAAGCGGCAGGAGCAAGACAAAAAACGCAAGTATAACGCTATTGTCTCAGCGATAGGCGGCGGCAGAGGCGGTGCCAAAGGTGGCGCAAGCAACGCAACAAGACTATAGGGGTTTGACCCTGAAGGAGGTGCAAATGAAGAAGACAGAGTACATGCTGTGGCTGGTTCTGATGCTGGTGTGTTTCGTATCAGCGTCACTGGTAGCAACGGCACACGCAGAGGAACCAGCGATAATATGGGGCAGTCCGGAATTAGAGCTAAAGTATGGCGCGACAATATCCTTGGATGATAGCGCATTTACAGCGGGACTTGACGGGGAGACCAAGCAAGAGCCAGTACAGCATGAGTACAGCTCGATAAGCATAAGCGACACTGAGATGCAGGAACTCCGGCAGATAGTGGCGGCGGAATCGCAGACACAGTCCATAGAGGGGCGCAAGGCAGTAGTCGAGGTGATATTTAACCGAGTGCTTGACCCGCGGTTCCCGAACACGGTACACGGGGTACTAAGTCAAAAGGGACAGTTTGCCACATGGCGGATGCGTAACGCCGCATGGGTGCAGCCGTCTTATGCGGATGAGGCGATACAGTACGTCATAGCCAACGGCCGCACAGTCCTGCCGAGCACGGCGTATATCTACTTCGACACCCGCGGCGTAAACGGCAGGCAGCATATCAGGATAGGCGCACATTATTTTGGGAGGTAGAAAATGGCAATATTAAAATCAGACCGATACAGAAAGATAGGCGAGGCAGTACGCGAGGAATTATTCCCACGGCTTCAAGGCTGCCGCATAGCATGGCTTGCATCAGATAAGCCAAAGATGAGCCGCGGCAAGATAATATTTGCAGAGTGCAAGAAGTATGACAAGGATAAGCTTGCATGGCTGTCTGATGAGACCTACGACTTCACTATAACAGTTTACGAGACAAACTGTGAGGCGTTTGCTTTCGATGATAGGAAGTACGCAATCTTGTTAGAGCACGAGCTGATGCACGTAGGGTATGACCCGGAGACAGAAACTTGCAAGACACTCCCGCATGATGCAGAGGAATTTATAGCGATAATCCAAAAGTACGGCATTGACTGGTGCGAGCCGAAAGCGGAATGAAAGCTAAGCAATGCGCTAATTGCAAATGGTATGAGGAATTCACCGGGGCATGCTGCAATGGCAACTCCGAGCACAGAGCGGATTTTGTAGACAGCGATAAATGCTGCAAGGAATGGGAAGGCAGAAGTGATTTACACGAAAGGCAGGGCGATGAGGATATTCATAAGCGGTAAGATAACCGACACAGATGATTATATGGAGCGGTTCCTTAAAGCCGAGCGGTATCTTACAAAGCAAGGGTACAATCCTATAAACCCTGCTGCCGTGATGGCACAGTTACCGTCAGCGCCGGGATGGAGTACGTGCATGAAGATAACACTTGCGCTACTTGAGGAATGCGACAGCATTTACATGTTGCGAGGATGGCGAAATAGCAAGGGCGCTCAGATGGAGCACGCATTCGCCAAGGGGCTCGGCTTGAGAGTGCTCTACGAATGCAGGGAGCCGATAGTACACTAAGGCAATAAAAGCACCGGTACAAGATGCCGATGCTTTTGCGCGTGTTTAGGGAGGTTGGATGAGCAAACCAAAACATTATTGGTACGGGATGGCACGCCAGATGTGCACGAGGTATTACAAGCTGTTGGATTGGCAGTCAACACAGGAGCTTGTATACCTTAGTGCTATCAATAAGGCAATTGACGGGCTTGATAAGTACCCTAATGCGGAGGAAAGATACAAGGCTATCGAGTATGTATTGTTTGCACAGCATGGTTCTATTGTCGGCGCAGCTTATAGATTGCACTACTCAGAGAATACAGTGCAACGATGGATAAATCAGTTTGTGAATGAGGTCGGATGGAACGCCGGATTCAAATAATGGCGTAACCGAGCCTTGATTATATGCAATGATAAAGGGATAGAAGGAGACCATAAAAGGCAGAGTTAGTAAGGGAGTGATTATATGCCACGCGGGGAACATCCTAATAGCAGGGCAAATCTAAAAGCGGAGAACGGCAAGAAAACACAGTTCAAAAAGAATGACGCGCACACGGTTGAGTGCGCCCGAAAGAGCAATGCAGCACAAGCACAGATGAAAAGCATTGCCGAGGAGCTAAAGGCGATGCTTGCAGAGACCGATAAGGACGGCAATACGCGTCGCCACCTTATGGCCGCAATAGCTCTAAAGAATGCTAAAAACAGCTCGAAGTGGTTCGAGCTTATGCTGAAGCTTGCCGGAGAGATGCCCGCAGACGTACAGATTATAAACATAGACAAACCTGACAGCGAGGATATACAGGCAATGCTAAAGGAGCTGCACAGCCGTGCTAAAAAGTGACGCGATAAAGCTGTTGCTGGATAAGCCGTACATAATCGGGCACTCCGTGGGGTTTGATAGGCTCACGACTATGCACAACGCATGGGTTAAGTCCATGGTTTGCGGCAAAGAGGATGCAACGCTCAGAGCGCACCGAGGCTCGTACAAGACCACCTGCGTATCAATAGCACTTGCCTGCATAGCCATAGCAGACCCCAACGCGGCGACGCTGTTTATGCGTAAGACTGATGCGGATATCAAGGAAGTTATACGGCAGGTGCGCAATATACTTGAGAGCGAAAGCATGCAGGTGATAACGCGCGCTATATATGGAGTGCAGCTGAGACTCACTGTAGCCTCGGCGACGGAGCTTAATACTAATCTTGCGGCAAACATAAAGGGCACGTCGCAGATAGTCGCTATGGGTACGAACGGCTCACTCACAGGTAAGCACTTTGACCGCATATTTACGGACGATATTGTAAACGTGCAAGACCGTATATCCAAGGCAGAGCGAGACCATACCAAGCTCATATACCAGGAGCTCCAGAACGTTAAAAACCGAGGAGGCAGGATATTCAACACCGGCACACCGTGGCATAAGGATGATGCATTCACGCTTATGCCAAACATAGCGGACTATGATTGCTACTCGACGGGACTTATAAGCAAGGAGGAGCTTGCTGAAATAAAGTCCAAGATGCTGCCGTCGCTCTTTGCCGCTAACTATGAGCTGCGTCATATAGCGTCAGACGATGTGATATTTACAAGCCCGATGATAGATGCAGACCCGGCATTGGCAGAGCAGGGCGTGTGTCATATAGACGCGGCCTACGGAGGCGAGGACTTCACGGCGTTTACGATATGCCACAAGTCAGACGGCAAGTATTACGTGTATGGCAGACTGTGGCGCAAGCACGTTGACGATGTGCTTGATAACATATACGCGCTGCAGGAGGTGTTTAACGCGGGGCAGTTTAGCGTCGAGGATAACGGCGATAAAGGATATCTTGCCAAGGAATTGCGACAGCATGGCGCACGTGTGCACAAATATCACGAGAACATGAATAAATTTATCAAGATTACGACTTACCTCAAGGCAGCGTGGGGTGACGTGGTATTTGTAACCGGCACGGACAAGGAATATATCGAGCAGATATGCGACTATAACGAGAATGCCGAGCACGACGATGCGCCAGACAGCTTGGCCTCAATGGTGCGGTGGTTATCAAAGAAACAAACAAAGGAGCCTGCGAGCATGTGGGACACGTATTTATTATAAAGGAGATACAATGCGAACCTATCAAGACTTAGTAATGGCAGGCGCGAACGAGGAGGCAAGAGCTGAGTTCTGCCGGTCAGCAATCAATGAATTTAGGAGCTCTGAGGAGTACAAGGAGGCTGCGGACGGCGAGGCATACTACGCCAAGCACAATCTAACAATAGAGCGTTTTCAAAAATGGCTCTATACAGTCACAGGGCGGCGCGTGCAGGATATATTCAGCGCAAATCATAAGCTCAAGACTACATTTTTCCGCAGACTTACTACTCAGCAGGTGCAATATGTTCTTGGCAATGGTGTGACATTCCAGGGTGAAGACACGAAAGCCAAGCTGGGAGATGATTTTGATATCAAGATACAGGCGGCGGCAAAAAAAGCAATGGCTGCCGGACGTGCGTTTTTGTTTTGGAACCTTGACCATGTAGAGGTGTTCGGGTTTGCCGACACTCCGATAAGCCCCGGCTTTTGCCCGCTATATGATGAAGAGACCGCCAAGCTACGCGCAGGTATACGCTATTGGTTCAGACGTGTAGGCAATAAGACTATACTTAGATGCACGCTGTACGAGGCAGACGGATATACAAGCTACAGTCAGGTGGGCGGTGAAAAACCAGATGTATTAGAACCAAAGCGCGGATATATACGCACGGTAGTTAAAACAGACGCAACCGGCATAGAGGATATGATAGACGATAACTATTCAGACCTGCCTATCATACCGATGTATGCAAATGACTTGATGCAGACGGAGCTGTTTGGTGTTCGCGAGAATATAGACTGCTACGATCTTATCAAGTCAGGCTTGATGAACAACATTGACGACTCCAACGAGATATATTGGACGCTGCAGAACACGGGCGGCATGGATGATGTAAGCCTTGCGCAGTTCATACAGCGCATGAAGACCGTCAGGGCGGCAGTAGTAGACGGCGACGACAATACAAGAGTGGAGGCGCACACGTTAGATGTACCAGTGGAAGCGCGAAAGGCCGCGCTTGAGATACTCCGCCGAGATATATACGAGGATTTCCAAGCACTGGATGTTACAACGCTGTCTGCTGCCGCAAAGACCACGCAGGAGATACAGGCGGCGTATCAGGCGCAGGACAATAAGTGTGCGGACTTCGAGTATTACGTGCTTGATGCGGTCAAGAACCTGCTCGTTATCGCCGGCATCGACGATGAGCCAACGCTGCACTGGAACAAGATTATAAATCAGACCGAGCAGGTAACAATGCTGTTGCAGGCGGCACAGTATCTGCCGGAGGATGCGGTCATAAAGCTGTTGCCGTTCCTTACACCGGAACAGGCAGATGAGATAATCAGGCAGAAAGATGCGGAGGGCATGGAGCAGTTTAATACGGCAGATGGCGGCGATGAGCCTGCAGATGAGCCTGTGGACGATAATCTGCCGAGTGATAATCCTGAGGGTGAGTGATGGCATATTATTCTGACGAGCAGACCGACAGGGAGCTTGCGAGGCTTGAAAGGTCCATCACAAAGGAATACACGATAGCATACAAGGAGCTAAAGAAACGGGCAGCGGAGTATTTTGAGGACTTCGCTGTTCGTGACGCTCAGATGAAGGCGGCGCTTGAGGATGGTACATATCCGCTTCCTGCGGGCTATACAGCGGACGCATATTACAAGCTGTGGCGGCAGAATCAATTAGCCCGCGGCGCACGCTGGGAGAAGCTGCGCGATAATATAGCCAACAGAATCACTGATGCTAACAAAGTAGCCGCTGCGTACATCAATGACACCACTCCCGGCATATACAGCCTCAACTACAATTATGAGGCCTATCAGATAGAGGGCATCACGGGAGCTGCGTTTGATATATACAACGAGCAGACGG
>CAVHZK010000075.1:0-2359 GCA_963640215.1 bacterium
GTCCTGATATAAGCTCATTGGTAAGCTCATCATCGGCAGACTTCCATGTATCGATAACCTCCTTGTAGCGCTCCTCCTCAGTGATAAGTCCGCGCGCCTTGTCGCGTGCTATCCTGTCTACTGTCTTCTGCGCCTTGTCGATAATATCCTGCTTATCCGCCGGCACAACCATGTCAGAGATGGATACTGTCAATGCAGCCTTGGTCGAATACTTGTATCCGAGCGCCTTGATATCGTCAAGCGCAACTGCCGTAGCTGTCGCACCATGTATATTCATTATGCGCTCAAGTATTTCCTTGAGCTCGCCCTTCTTAACAAGGAAATCAATCTCAGGCTTGTATTCGTTGCCTTCGATACTCCTGTCCACGAAGCCCAGATCCTGCGGTATGAGCTCGTTAAATATAAGTCTGCCGACGGTAGTCTCGATGATAGGATGAACAGTCTTGCCGTCCTTATCCGTCCTGTCGAGTCTCGTCTTAACCTTGGCATGAAGATCTACGGCACCATTTTCGTAAGCTAAGATAGCCTCATTTACACTCTTAAATACAGAGCCTTCTCCGGTGCTCTCCGGCCTCTCCTGAGTCAGGTAGTAGATACCGAGTACCATATCCTGCGAGGGAACTGCAACAACCGATCCGTCTGAAGGCTTCAGGAGGTTATTGGGACTCAGCAGCATGAAGCGGCACTCAGCCTGTGCCTCCAAGGTTATCGGCAGATGCACAGCCATCTGGTCTCCGTCGAAGTCAGCGTTAAATGCCGTACATACGAGGGGATGCAGCTTGATAGCCTTGCCCTCGACCAGGATGGGCTCAAATGCCTGTATGCCGAGTCTGTGCAGCGTAGGAGCGCGGTTAAGCATAACGGGGTGCTCCTTGATAACATCCTCAAGCACGTCCCATACCTCGGGCTCCAGACGCTCTACCATCTTCTTGGCTGCCTTGATATTGTGAGCTGAACCATTCTGCACAAGCTCCTTCATAACGAAGGGCTTGAACAGCTCTATAGCCATTTCCTTGGGGAGACCGCACTGATATATCTTAAGCTCCGGACCTACGACGATAACGGAACGACCCGAATAATCGACACGCTTACCTAAGAGGTTCTGACGGAAGCGTCCCTGCTTGCCCTTAAGCATATCCGAGAGCGACTTTAATGCTCTGTTGCCGGGTCCCGTTACCGGGCGGCCGCGTCTGCCGTTATCTATGAGCGCATCCACTGCCTCCTGCAGCATACGCTTCTCGTTGCGGACGATTATCTCCGGAGCACCGAGCTCCAAGAGTCTCGCAAGTCTGTTGTTACGGTTAATGATTCTCCTGTAGAGGTCATTTAGGTCAGAGGTTGCAAATCTGCCGCCGTCAAGCTGCACCATAGGTCTGATATCCGGCGGTATAACCGGTATCACTGTGAGCACCATCCACTCCGGCTTGTTGCCTGAGAGTCTGAATGCCTCTACGACCTCTAATCTCTTCACTATGCGGGCACGTTTCTGTCCCGAGCTGTCCTTGAGCTCGTCCTTAAGCTCCTTGGCCTCTTTCTCAAGGTCTATGGCCTTAAGAAGCTCCAATACAGCCTCAGCTCCCATGCCTACACGGAATGCGTCAGCTCCGTTCTTGGCTACCTCGTCTCTGTATTCCTTCTCGGAGAGCACCTGCTTGTATGAGAGGCTCGTGCTGCCTGCATCAAGTACGATATAGGAAGCAAAATACAATACCTTCTCAAGTACTCTCGGCGATATATCAAGTATAAGACCCATCCTTGAGGGTATACCCTTGAAATACCATATATGCGATACAGGCGCAGCAAGTGCGATATGACCGAGTCTCTCACGTCTTACTGAGGACTTGGTGACCTCGACGCCGCACTTATCGCAGATAACGCCCTTGAAGCGCATCTTCTTGTATTTACCGCAATGACATTCCCAGTCCTTGCTTGGTCCGAATATCCTCTCGCAGTACAGTCCGTCCTTCTCGGGCTTAAGAGTGCGGTAGTTGATGGTCTCCGGCTTGGTAACCTCGCCGTGTGACCACTCAAGTATCTTTTCCGGAGATGCAAGACCTATCTTGATTGCGTCAAATGTCATCGGCTCGTATGTATCCTGATTCAGTGCCATATCTTTGTACTGCTCCTCTCTTAAGTCTCATCCGAAAAGTCATCGGAGTCAAAGGTCTCAACCTGTGCGTCCTCAAGCTCCGGCTCTGCTTCCACAGTTTCCTCCAACTCTCCGCTCTCATTGAATTCCTGCGTCGAATATCCGTAATCAGAGAACTCTCTTCTGTCCTGTGCACGGTCACGGTAACGCCTGTCTCCCTCAATGAGTCTGTGCAGATTGAGGTCGGTGTCATCAAGGTTCTCCTTGAGC
>CAVHZK010000076.1:0-4714 GCA_963640215.1 bacterium
TGCTAGATCTATCAAGCCTTGCCATTAAGCAAAACACAGGTATAAGTTTTGACTTTTAAGAATAGGTGAACGCATTGAAGTCGACATATAAGATTTTATCAGTCAATTTAGATGGTTTGCCGCTTGCAAAGAATGTTCCTGTAGATGTATGGTCAACTATCGATGATAATTTATTTGGTATCGAGGCTGAGTATAATTTATTCGATTATCCTCATTGCAGACGTGTTATGTTGGTTTCTGTTCTTCTGTCCGTAGATCTCAAAAAGCTTTCCCTTAAGGTTAGGCAGCTGCATGTGCTGGAGGAATTAGTCATCAAAATTGATTATATCTCGCCTTTAGCTGTGACTAATAGATTGTTGTTGATGCGAGTTCTTCAGGCAGCTGGTCAATTACAGCAATGGCATCCCGATATTAAAATCGTGATTTCAGTGAAAATCAGCGAGCTTGATAAGATTAAGCCAATATTTGCACAGCTGTTGCTTGCAGATTCGTATACTTAATTCTCGGTCTCACCGCAACTTAAATGGGTCTGCCGCATTGTTATGCGGTAGACCCATTTTTTCTTAGTTTCAATATCTTATTTGGCATTGAAGTCATGGGGCTGTACGCCCCATGGCTTTGTTCTGCTTTAGAACTGTGCGCCCTTTGCCATTGCAAGATAGATATCCGTGCGATCCTGTGCGTCGGCCTGTGCCTTGGCGTAGAGCTCCTCGGCTGTATCCGGGAACTTGCGCTGCAGCGAGGTGTAACGCACCTCCTTCATAAGGAAGTCTCTGAACTTGCTGAGGTCCGGAGCCTTGGAATCAAGCGTAAACGGATTCTTGCCCTGAGCCTTGAGCTCCGGATTGAATCTGTATGCGTGCCAGTATCCGCACTCTACGGCTTCCTTGATGCGGTTCTGAGTATTGCTCATGCCGCCCTTGATGCCGTGGTTGATGCAAGGTGCGTATGCGATGATTACCGACGGGCCGTCGTAAGCCTCTGCCTCCTTGATGGCATTAAGAGTCTGCTGCGGATCATATCCCAATGCAACCTGTGCCACATATACATATCCGTAGGACATGCACATACGTCCGAGGTCCTTCTTCTTGGTCTTCTTACCTGCCGCTGCAAACTGTGCAACCGCTGCAGTCTGTGTAGCCTTGGAAGCCTGTCCGCCTGTGTTGGAGTAAACCTCTGTATCTACGCAGATGATATTTACATTCTCACCCGAAGCAATTACATGGTCGAGTCCCGAATATCCGATATCATAAGCCCATCCGTCACCGCCGACTATCCACTGTGAGGTCTTGTAGAGATAATCCTTGCGCTCTAAGAGCGAATTAACCTGATCATTCTTAGCTGTTGCCTCAAGTGCTGCAACGAGACGGTCTGTGCGCTCGCGGGTGCCGCTGCCCTCATTCCAATGTGCAAGGCACTCCTCTGCTGCTGCCTTGAGAGTAGCATCGCTTGTCTTGCCGGCGAGGTCAGCGAGGGTAGTCTTGAGGAACTTACGTACAGCTGCTGTTCCGAGATACATACCATATCCGTACTCTGCTGTATCCTCGAAGAGTCCCGAAGCCCATGCAACACCGCGGCCCTTGTCGTTGGTGCAGAACGGTATCTCCGGTGAGCCTCCCCAGATATGGGTGCAGCCTGCCGAGTTGGCTATCCTCATGTGATCTCCAAAGAGCTGTGTAACCATCTTGAGGTAAGGTGTCTCGCCGCAGCCTGCACATGCGCCTGAGAACTCGAAGTACGGTCTGAGGAACTGACTCTCCTTGACAGTCTTGGGATCTGCGATCTCCTTATCCTTAACATGCTTAACTGTGTAATCCCAGTTGATATCATTCTGCTCCTGAATGCTCTCGAGGCGAACCATCGAAAGTGCCTGAGTCGGACAAGCCTTGAGACATACGCCGCAGCCTGTGCAGTCCATGCCTGAGATGGAGAGATGATACTTCATGCCTGCATGTCCGGTAGCGTCCTTGAGCTCATATCCAGCCGGAGCCTTAGCTGCCTCAGCCTCATCGAGCAGAGTCGGTCTGATAACAGCATGTGAGCAGACAGCCGAGCAGCGGTTGCACTCTACGCACTTAGCTGCATCCCAGGTAGGAACCTCTATAGCTATACCGCGTTTCTCATACTTGGTATAATTCTGCTCCCAGCTTCCGTCCTCATGTCCGAGGAATCCGCTGACCGGTATATCATTGCCCTCCTGACGAGCCATCTTGAAGAGTACCTTCTTGAAGAACTCCGGTGCATCTGTCTCAGCAACTGCCTCGTCCTTGGCATCAGCCCAAGCTGCAGGATAATCAACCTTGTGCACCTTCTCGATACCGGCATCAACTGCCTTGTAGTTCATATCGAGGATGTCCTGTCCCTTAGCGCCGTAGGTCTTCTCTATCTGATATCTGAGAGCCTTGACTGCCGTATCTATCGGGATGATATTGGTTATCTTGAAGAAGCCTGCCTGCATGACCATGTTGATACGTGATCCGAGTCCTAACTCCTTGCCGATATCGAAGGCGTCTATGGTATAGAATACAGCCTTCTTCTGAGCTATCTTTCTCTTTAAGTCTGCCGGCAGATGCTTGTCAAGCTCCTCGTCTGACCATGTGCAGTTAAGCAGGAAGCTTCCGCCCTCCTTGAGGTCATCTATAAGAGGATACTTATTGACATAAGCCTGATTGTGGCAGGCAATATAATTAGCCGCCTTTATCTGATACGAGCCCTTGATCTGGTTGGGACCGAATCTAAGGTGGGAAATGGTAACGCCGCCCGACTTCTTGGCATCATAAGCGAAGTAAGCCTGTACATTGTAATCTGTATTGTCACCTATAATCTTGACCGCCTGCTTATTGGCACCTACTGTACCATCCGAGCCGAGACCCCAGAACTTGCATGAGTAGTTGCCGTCCGGTGTGGAGTCAAACTCCGGAGCTGCCGGAAGTGACAGATGTGTAACATCATCCACGATCGATACGGTGAAGTTGTTCTTGCTGTCTGCTGCCTCAAGATTGAGATATACAGCCATAGCATCATTAGGCGTGAAGTCCTTGGAACCAAGACCGTAACGTCCTCCGACAACCGGTACTGCTCCAAGTACGGCATTGCGCACATCAAGATAGAGCGGCTCGCCCGGTGCGCCCGGCTCCTTGGTCCTGTCTAATACTGCGATCTTCTTAACTGACTTTGGTATAGCCTCAAGGAACTTATCTGTTACGAAAGGTCTGTACAGATGCACCTCTAATACGCCATACTTCTTGCCCTTGGGATTCCAGTAATCAATAGTCTCTCTGATAACTCCGGCAGAAGAGCCCATGGTCACAATGACGTACTCTGCATCCGGTGCTCCGTAGTAATTGAAGAGCTTGTAGTCCGTGCCGGCAAGCTTATTTATCTTGTCCATGTATTCCTCAACGATAGTCGGAACCTCGTCATAGAATCTGTTTACGGACTCACGGTTCTGGAAGAATACCTCCGGTCCCTCTGCCGAACCTCTTGACTTGGGATGATCGGAGTTAAGGGCATTATCTCTGAACTTCCTGATAGCATCATAATCCGGCAGAGACTTCATGGTCTCGTCGTCAAATACCTCTATCTTCTGATACTCGTGGCTGGTACGGAAGCCGTCAAAGAAATGCAGTACCGGCAAATGCGACTTGATAGCCGTAAGGTGTGAGATAGCGGACATGTGATATGCCTGCTGTACTGAGCTGCCTGCAAGCATAATGAAGCCTGTTGCACGGCAGTTCATAACGTCCTGATGATCTCCGTAAATGGAGAGTGCGTTAGATGCAAGGGCACGCGCCGATACGTGGAATACGCCAGGAAGCTGCTCGCCTGCAATCTTGTGCATATTCGGGAGCATGAGCATAAGTCCCTGCGAAGCCGTGTAGGTTGAGCCAAGAGCTCCGCCCTGCAGTGCTCCGTGCAGTGCGCCTGCTGCACCGCCCTCGTGCTGCATCTCTCTTACCTCGACAGTCTCTCCGAAGATGTTCTTCTTGCCGTTGGCGCTCCACTCGTCAAGAGCCTCTGCCATGCCTGATGAAGGAGTTATCGGATAGATTGTAGCTACCTCCGTAAAAGCATAAGAAGCTAATGCAGCGGCAGTGTTACCATCGAGAGTGACTTTCTTAAAGTTACTGTTCATACATCTACCTCCGTTATTGCTATTCATCCGCCGCTGGCTCTGTCTGCAAATGCCGCCAAGGATGAAACAGTTTATAAAACGCTCGTCGTGTACGGGCGCAGTACTCCCGCAACACGCAATACTCAAGAGAGTATACACGATTTTAAGCGATTTTAATAGGAAAAAAGTGTGTCGTGTTGAAAATTGTTAAAATTTATACAAAATACAATTGTTTCTGGAAATATCCACAAAATTTATGTTGAAAACTTGGTAAAAATGTGCATATAAGGCTATATTTAGCCACAAATCCCGTGTCTCTATAAATTCAATGTGCATAGAATTGTGCATAACTTGGGCGTTTTTGTATTTTCTATGTTTATAAAAGCGTTGGCGAATGCCAATGTGAACTGCAAGCTTGCTTGCAAGTGCGCATTGGTATTTGGCAACCTCAAATACATGAATACATAGCCAGTTTTCGTAAGAAAACTGAGCGGGTATGAATGTGCGCGAGCAATGAGGAAGAAGCCAAAGCTTGCTTGGGCTTATGACGAATGCCGCGTCACGAGCGAAACAAAGTGGAGCTCGTTTTGAGGATTGCGG
>CAVHZK010000077.1:0-3567 GCA_963640215.1 bacterium
TAGCCAGTTTTCGCAAGAAAACTGAGCGGGTATGAATATGCGCGAGCAATGAGGATGAAGCCGGAGCTTGCTCAGGCTTATGACGAATGCCGCGTCACGAGCGAAACAAAGTGGAGCTCGTCTTGAGGATTGCGAGAGCGCGCCAGCGCGTAGCAATCCGTGACTTTTAGAGTATGTGGCGCCTGCAAACACGCAGGCATGATGGTTTACAGTGCATCAATCTGTTATTTCAGACTTTGACGTATTCAAAAGCGCCTTGCGGTAAAAGGTATTTTACCGCAAGGCGCTGTATGCGAGGCAGTTTGGCACGGTGTGCTACTGCTGCCCTTATCCCTTATAAGCCTACATAATCGTTCATTTCCCTGTCCAAAAGCGACTGTGTATTTACAAATATTTCTCCACCGCCGCCTTTATCTCATCCGAGAGCGCTGCACACTCTGCCTTGCTTGCTGCACTCACTGATATATAGAATTTAAGCTTAGGCTCTGTGCCGGAGGGCCTTACAACCACGGAAGAGTTGCCCTCAAGGAGGTATTTGAGCACATTGGACTTGGGCAATCCGTCAAGCCCCGGCGCATAGTCAAGGCACTTAAGCACACGCTTTGGGCCAAACGCCTCCACGCCCTTACGCATCTCATCCATGATACTCTGCATCTTGACAAAACCTGCCGAGCCGTCAAACTCATACGAATAGGTCTTGTTGAGGCAGTAGCCATACTTGGCGTAGAGCTCGTTAAGCTTGTCTAAGAGGCTTATGCCGCGCGTCTTGTAGTAGGCGAACATCTCGCATATCATGAATGCGCCGTCCACGGCATCCTTATCTCTTACGTAGCTGCCGCTTAGGTAGCCGTAGCTCTCCTCGAAGCCAAATATATAGCTGTCCTCGTGCCCCTTACGCTCAAGCCCTAATATCTGCTCTCCGATATACTTAAAGCCCGTGAGTACATTGATAGTGCGCACTCCGTAATCGGCTGCTATGCGGTCTGCCATATCCATGGTGACTATGGTCTTGATGAGGACTGGATCCTCTGGCATCCTGTCATGCTTCTTGCGCTGTGAGCAGATATAGTCAAGCAGCAATATGCCCGTCTCATTTCCGCTGAGCAGGGTATACTCGCCTGCCGGTCCATTTACACCCTGCTCGTCCTTAACTGCTATGCCCACGCGGTCGCAGTCCGGGTCTGTCGCAATCAGGAGATCCGCATTGCACTCCGCGGCATATTTCATGCCGAGAGCCATAGCCTCCTTTATCTCGGGATTGGGATAGGGACAGGTCGGAAAATGTCCATCCGGCTGCTCCTGCTCCTTAACCACGGTGATATGTGTATAACCGGACTCACTGAGCGCACGCAGCACGGGCTTAAGTCCGCTGCCGTTCAGCGGGGTGTAGACTATGGATACATTTTTATCAACCTCATCCCCGTACAGCACGGACTGAGACTTTACCGCCTCTGTGAAATCCGTATACACACTGTCATCTATGTATGAGATAAGTCCGCTCTCTATGCCCTTGTCAAATGCAAGCTGCCTTACGTCATCGAATATATCCAGCTTCTCTATCTCAGCCAATACCTCTGCTGCGCCGTCAGTCGTAATCTGGCAGCCGTCCTCGCCGTATACCTTGTAGCCGTTATATTTGGACGGATTGTGCGATGCCGTCACCATGATGCCCGCCGAGCAATGCAGCGCCCTTATTGCATACGAGGCGCAGGGAGTCGGCATAAGCTCCTTGTATATGTATGTCCTGATGCCGTTTCCTGCAAATACTGCTGCGGCTATCTTGGCAAATTCCTCGCTCCTGATGCGTGAATCACGGCTTATGGCTATGCTGCGCTTCCCCTCAGGATAATGCTTAATTACATAATCGGCAAGCCCCTGCGACGCCTTAGCAACTGTATAGACATTCATGCGATTGGTGCCCGCACCAAGCACGCCCCTGAGACCGCCCGTACCAAACTCAAGATCCCTGTAGAAGGCATCCTCCTGCAGGCTCTCATCTCCTGCCATGCTCTTAAGTTCTGCGGCTACGTCCGCATCTGTGGCACGCTCGCACCAGCGAGCATATGCTCTTGTTATCCTGTCCTTATCCATGTTTGTACCTATCTTGTTTACAATACTTTTGTCTAATCTTTGACCCTTTTGACCACTTTTTTATATCTATGGTGATACCGGATTGCTCGCGCACATTCACATTTTTGACTATCGTCCTACCAGCTTAGTCAGGTCATAAGTCAGTATACAGCTCTGCCTTATACACACCATCCGCTATGAGCTTTCTCACGGACTCGACCACGAGCGGCTTGTCCTCCTTATAGGTCACGCCAAACCACCTGTCATCCGTGCCGAGCACCCTGACTGTGGCCTTGCCGCTCTTGATGAGCTTATCTATATACATAGGCAGCAGGAACTCTGCCTTAAGGAGCTTGTCCTCCGCGGTCTCAGCAAAGAACTCCTTAAAGCCACACTTAAGCTCCTTAAATATGCCGGGCTTTAGTCCCCACATATTCATGGATACGAGAGCATCTGCATCTATGTCTCTTCCCTCTGCCTCAACTCTGTAACCATACTTAGCGCCGGAGTCAGCCACCTTCACTATACCGGAGGTCTCATCCACATCAGTCAGCATTCCTGCCGCATCCATACGACATATACCTCTTGTGACGGCTCCGTTATCGGACAAGGTATTACGCACGACAAAGCCTGCCATGCAGTATTTCGTGTTGTCTCCCGCAGTCTCGACAAGATATTTGTGCACCTTCTTGAAGCCTTCCTTGCCGTAATAATCATCGGCATTGATGACTACAAAGGGACAATCCACTATATCCTTGCAGGCTAACACAGCCTGACCCGTGCCCCAGGGCTTAGTCCGCTCTGTAGGCAGACTCACGCCCTCCGGCAGATCCTCCTTCTCCTGATATGCGTAAGCCACTTCCACACCACAGCCTGCGCATACCTTAGCTATGCGCTCTCCTATAGCCTCCTTGAAGCTTTCCTCAAGGTCATGCCTGATGATGAATACTACCTTATTAAAGCCTGCCTCTATCGCATCATGGATAGAGAAATCCATGATTATCTCGCCGTTTGCTCCGACAGGCTCAAGCTGCTTGATGCCGCCCCCAAAACGCGAGCCTATACCCGCAGCCATGATCACCAACGCTGTCTTCATATTTACATCTACTCCTAACCATTATTTGCAATATACCTGCCACTCATCAGCCGGCATACATTATACCCTCAAACAGCTCATCCTCATTCACGCCATTTGCCTTCCTAGGATAATCCGAGCAATCTACGCTTACTCTGTACATAGGCTTAGTCGTATCTGCAAGCTCTGTGATGTTCTTATGCATATGATAAGTCTTCCATTCAGACTCGCCATACACCTCGATCTCTGACTCATCCACAGCCTGAATATCCGCGTAGCTTGATCCGTCAGTACGCACTACTGCAAGAAAAGTACCTGCGGGAACATTTTCCTTACCTGTAATCTTGCCGTCTGCATCGACTGTATCAAGCTCAAGATCCTTGGCGGCCTTGAACGCAAACTCACTTTGAGAGGTGTAATAC